>JACMMZ010000232.1 GCA_014378775.1 Pseudobdellovibrionaceae bacterium | reverse complement strand
TTTATCGGCCGCAATAATCGCTTGAATGTCAGGATTTTTTCCAACCTCATCGGCGGCAGCGCGCGTGATCTCTTCATCGGTCGCGTCTTTTCCATCAAGCACCACGCGGCCATCGCTGGCGATGGCAATGTTCAGTTTACTTGGAGTTGTGGCATCACCTGACGCCGCTTTTGGTAAGTTGACGTTGATTGAAGGCTTCATAATCATCGGTGCCGTCACCATGAAAATGATCAATACCACAAGTATGATATCGACTAAGGGAACGACGTTAATGTCTGATTGAAAGTCATCGCCTGCATCACTTTTAAATGCCATGGATTACGCCTTCATTTTTGCGTAAGCTAAACCTAAATCTTTAACAGACTCGATGCTGTTCAAAGTTGATTTCACTTTACGGGTAAAATAATTATAAAACATACTGGCGGGAATCGCCACGAAAAGGCCCGCAGCGGTAGCCACTAAGGCGGTCGAAATACCTGACATCACAGTTTGTTGTCCTGCGTTTTGGGTCACCGCCAGATCATTAAAAGCTTTCATGATGCCTAACACCGTTCCGAGTAACCCAATAAAAGGCGCATTAGAAGAGATGGTCGCTAACACTGGTAAGAATTTTTCTAATTCTGATTTTTCGGTCAAGACGAAACTATTAAAAACATCTTCAATCCCTTTTTCGCCATGAGCTCTTAAATATTTCATGGCATGTCCGGCAGCACGGCCTTCTAATGAAGTCGGATCTTTAGCAATATCTTCGAAATCTTCAACTGCCCCATTTTGCAGAGCTATTTTGATCCGCGCACGAATGCGATCACTTTCGTTACTCACTTTTTTTAAGGCCATATATCTTTCAAATATCATTGCAATCGATACGATACTCATAATAACAAGTACAATTAAAACCACATCGTCTGCGTAATGAGCCATTGCAAAAATCTTTTCAGTTAACATGAAATCTCCTTTAATATATGCTCCTATTATTATGCATAGCCTCAGACGAGTGTATTCTATTTTGTTTTACTGGGTTTTGATCTGGCCAATGTTGACCTGGACCTCTTGCCAGAAGAAAACCCAGCCATCGGTTTTAGTGATCGCATTAGATAAGTTATCCAGTGACATGGTGACCTGTACTGACGAAACCAATGATGAAAAATCTGGTTTATCACTTTTGTGTAAACAATCTATTCGCTTTACTCATAGCTTTACCCCGTCAACCCAACCTGCGGCAGCCATGGGATCACTTTTGACAGGTGAATACCCCATGAAGCACAAACTTTTTCGCAGCTTCGACCGTCTTGATCCACAAATGACTTCGGTTGCAAAAACTGCTAAAGACAATAATTATGTAACTTCTTTTTTTTCGGGTAGTCCGTTCATTCTGAAAAGAACCGGCTTATCCGATTATTTTGATTTGTTTGATGATTCTATTGCCTCAAACCCGGTTGAATACGAGCAAGATTTTCGCCAACAGGCTCAAAGTTTTTTCCAGTGGTTGAGCTATTCCGGCGGCGGTCGCCGTCATCCTTTCTTCTCGGTTATTTACAATTCAGAACTCAATCGACTTTCAAATACCGAAATCGATCAATCCGGCTTTGAAAAACTCGATGAGAAACTTCATCAGTTTTTCTTGGATCTGAAAAAAGAAGGTTTGTGGGATAACACCTACGTCATCGTTGTAGGCCTGAACGGATCCAACCGCTTCAACCGTTTCAACTTGAATGCACTGACTAATCTGCATAGCGAAAATACTAATGTGGCGACGCTGATAAAGCTGCCCCGTCAAAAAGGGGATGAAGGTATTAATTGGAAAAATGATCTTCGGATCAGTTTGACGGATTTAGGCTACACCGTGCATTGCCTTTTACGAGAATGCCCGAATCGGGATGAATTATTTCCGATTATAAATCTGATTGATATTTGGAAAACCCAAAACAGTGCCGACATGAAAAAAGTAATTGATCGTCCAGTCTTGATTGAATCGGCTTCGACATTTCCTCAAAATTTTGTTCAACATCGTTTTTCGATTTTACATCGCAATTATAATTTTATTCAAAATATCGAATCAAAGTTTGAAATTTTTAACACTCTCTCAGATAAATCTGAATTAACCGATTTATCGCGACATAAAAATGAAAACACCAGCGAATCACAAATTTATTTAGATTACGTATTGGCTTTAGAAAATAAATCGATGGCGGTCAGTCTTGAATCTGGCGAATTACTTCAAGCCTATCAACTTTTGACTCAGCTTAATCTGGAATACTGGACCCTACCCAATTCAAAAGAAACTTTGCTCGAGCACACTGCAGATGAACACAACCCACTGGTTTATTACGTTCTACAAAAAGCCAGTCGGCAAAAAATATCCAAGTCTTTGGCTGACCAGTTCGTCAAAATAAAAAATGAACTACTTCAATCTAATTCCTGCGTTAATCTGAATATCCGTTATAAGATTACTAAAGATGATCTTAAGCAATGTACGGATGAATTGTTTTTGCAGTACTTGCTTTACACTCACGCCAATGATTTAGACTTGTCTCTAGAAAAAAATAAGTTACTTTATTCAGTTATGAAAACAGCCTACAAAAATAATTTGAATCGTTTGTCGATAAATTTAGCCTACAATAATGCTTGGGGCTTATATAATGGGTCTGACATTTTACTTCACCCACTTATATTTATTGATATGACATTTTTCGATAATTGAAATCTAAAAATCAGAGATTTGACATTCCCATACAGATTCGTATTGACCGAAAACTGATTTTATCTCGAGCTGCTGTAATTTTTTAGTTGAAATAGAACCAGCTAAAATCTCTGGATCTTTCATGATGCCAATAAGATTGACCGGTAATAAAATAGCGTCATCAAAACGACTTCCACTATCAAACAATTTAATTTTTCGATTCTCTTTCTGGGCTTCCAGGGAAAATCGTCCGACACAGGCCCAAGAAATTTCAGAATCTTTTTGAAAGACGATCGCGACTTCAGCTCCGTGCTGATAAATTTCCTTATTCTCAGTATTATAAATATTATCGTTAGCCAGCAGCATGGCGATTTTAACTTTATTAGTTAATGCGCTTAAATTTTCCGAAAAACCAAAGGGACTGGTCACTTCTAAATCGGCTTCGACCGATGACATGTAATGGTTAACTTCATCAATAATCTTCTGGGCTATCTCTGGGCCATTCCATGATCGTATAAAAATAATGAGGTGATCATTTAATAAAGTGGCCGTTTGGGTATTGGGCATTTTTTGAAGTCCACTGGCGCCTTGAGATACGGTTATCATTAATAAACTCCATATTTTTTAAGCTTAACGTAAGCTTTGCGGTAATATTCACCATCGTCCGAATCTATTTCTATAATACGCTTCCACTTATCTTTAGCTCCGGGACGAGTTTCATTTCCATCCACGTAACCAAAGCTCTCATCAATAATTGATTCTTGATAAATCGCCATAGCTTGGAGTCGAAGCTCATTGGAATACTTATCGGATCGCTCTTTCAATGATCGATTATCTGGATCGTATATCAGAGCTTCATTTAAAGCTTTAATAGCAAATTTAAGTTTTCCATCTTTGATAAACGTTTCGGCATTTTTTAAATTTTCATCCGTCCGCTTTTTTATTGTTTCTTCGATAAAAGAAATTTTAGATTTAGATTTCGACTTTAACTTTTTAGGATCTGGTAGCGTTGACTCAATCACCAACTTGTAACCCTTGATGGCTTTGTAGGGATAACCTAGATTGCGAAGTGACTCAGCCGCCGCGTAAATTTTATCTAGTTCTTTTACAAGAACTTCATAAGAATCTTTTTCTTGTTCTTTTGTTTTCCGAACGTCGGTGATTTTTTTGACTTCACCTTTTAAACGTAAAATTTCCGGGTGCTCAGGATTTATGGCCGAAGCTTCCGTTAAACAATTTATCATTTTGTCTTCAGTCACTGTAGGCGTCATCAGTTTTTCACATTCAGAAACGATGCGCCTGATCTTCTCATCCGCTTCCAGTCGGGCTTTCTCGGCTTCTTCCTGAGCTTTTTGCGCAATAATGGTTTGCTCATCCAAAATGACTGATTCCAGTTTTTCTTTTGAATCCTGGTATCCGCCGGGTAAAATTTTATGTAATTTTTCTAAGTTATCTTTAGCCATGTCGTACCGCGACTGAACCGTAGCTGCCTGAGCGCTAGCATAAAGCTCCTGAACTTCTTGCTGCTGCGCCGTGGTTAATTGAGAAAATGGATCAGATGAATTATTTTTGGGCTGAGCGACTTTAACTTCTTCTGGCACCGGCGCATTTAAAAATTCACTTAAAAAATACATTCCGACCAAGAAAAAAATAACGGATCCGATCAAAGCCGGCTTATTAGCTTTAAACTTTTGAAACGCGCTTGTCTTAACTTCGGCATGTGCTGGTTGAAAACTGTAGAACTTATTATCGGCCAGAGAATCCGTACCGGGACTTGGCATTCCGGTAAAGGGCCCTCCGGTGATACGCAATTGATTTTCATCCACATATTCTTCTTGAACCGGTAACTCTTGGACAGCCTCATCGTCTATCGGGATGTCGGCAAAATTTATTTCCTCTGAAGTCGGAGCTATTTGAAATGGTGGAACTTCAATGCGATCGATTCGGTATTGAAAATTGGGATCATGTAATTCAAAATACATGGTATTATCTAAGACTGTAATCGCATCACCGCTTTTTAATGGATGCGGATCGGTAGACGAAACCACAGATCCATTTAAAAAGGTTCCATTGACGCTATCCATGTCGATGATGGTGTAGATTCCGTTAATTTTTCTGATTTCGAACTGCCGCCGACTGACTCTTTGGTCCGGAATAATAATCTGACAAGAAGAATCACGACCAGCCACCCAGATTTCTCCGAATTCAAGACGTAACATTTCACGCACTTCACCCTGCGAGGAAAGCATTTTGATATACGGCATCTGAGGCACAACCCCAACGACAGTTTTTTCGTTTTCGGAAATCTCTGGAGCTCCCAGTTGCCGACTTGAGCTGATCTCATCAGTTAATTCTATGTAATTAAATTCGTAGGGAGGAATCTGAAAATTTTGATTGTGCTCAAGCGTGATATTTTCGACTCTTTGTCCGAGTGAAAAAATTTCCCCGAATCGAGATAAGGATTGAACCTTCCACTTACCTTCTTCAAATTTAAGACTAAAGTGTTCGCGAGATATGCCTTTCTCGGGTTGTAAACGAATGTCACAACTTTCTTTTCGTCCACCAATATATTCGCGATCCGGACTTAAACCAATTTCACTGATTTGTGCCCCACGCAATATGACTTTCAATCTCGACATTAATGAATACCCTCAGCTGCAAATTCACACTTTTTCAGCATTGTTCTTGCTAACTGTAGGTTAGTATCTTTGGACTGTGCTTGCAACATTTCTTTAGGCGACAACATATCAATCACTTGCTGAAACATCGACTTACAAAGTTTAAAATTATTTCGCTCAAAATAGCTCTGTCCAAGGCTTAATTTTGCTTTAACAATTTCATCAAAACGAACTTTCGATAAATACAGATAACGCTTCGCTAAAATGTGTTCAGAATTCGTCGTCAATGTGACCTGGAAAAGCTCGATGGAATTGGCGTAGTTCCCCAACTGGAACGCTCTCATTCCTTTTGAAAAATTCTCTTCGGTTCGCAGATAAGTGCTCGACTGCTTTAGCTTTGCAGATTTTTCGAGTTTACTAAAGGTGTCGCTTGTCTCCTGTGAATTTAATTTGATAGCGGTCTCATCGGAATACTTCAGAGTTGAAGGTTTTTTATTTTTTTTGGTTCTTGATCCTGCACCGTCACTCAAGAAAAAATAAAGACCTGCAGCTATAACCACGGCTAAAATAATGTAGAAAATCTTTTTTTCAGAAGGTTTACTTTTTGGTGCAGTCATTGTTTGTTGAAATTGCGGTGGGGCAGAATAAATCTGAGGACCTGTAGCTTTTCGATTTTGCGGCGCCAAATTTAATTTGTTTTTTGCAGGCTTTACTGGTTGAAGCGACGACTCCGTCACTGGTGGCTTCACCACCACCACCACACTCTGTTGATTTTCGATTTGAATTAAAAATTCAGAATCGCCAATGGTAAAGACTGTGTCGTGAGTCAATTTCCATTTATTTACGTTTTCATTATTAATTAGAATCGGATTCTTCACACTCAGATTGACAATCTCGACGTCATTTTGACTTATTTGAATGTAGGCATGCTGGCGACTGATCAACGGATCATTGACCAGAATAATATCGTTTTCCGGTGATCGGCCAATCGTAATTTTACTTTTAGAAAAAGCAAAGCGCTGCCCTGAATGTGGTCCTTTTTGGACAACAAGCTTTATTTGGGGCAGGGAGTTGAGCTTTGCGACGGCTGACATTTATCTTAACTCTTTTCTTCAATTCGATTTAAAACGATAAAATAATACTCAAGTAATCCGTCGGACCCTAAACAGGCCTGAATCGAAATTTCACATTCATATTGGGAAAAAGGGATACGATCGAAATGTCTTTCAAACGGTGAAGCCCCGGCACGAGATATCAAAGCTTCGATATTTTGCATCAAAGCCGCGTCAGTAATCGAGCTGTAATTTTGATTCAGCAACATGTCTTTACTCATTTGAGACAGTTGTTCAAACTGGTGATTGACGGCGATAATAATATTTTGTTGGGAAACCACTAACCCTGGCTGATTCAACATCTTAACCATATTTGCAAATTCTATATCACGATTTTGTTTAGGCTTGGCCGAATCCATACTCTCTGTTGAATGAGCCAAACGATTTAACATCAAGTTCACATTTCCCACCAGTTGCTGAAAGACGGGATAATCGACAAAGACTTCAGCGCGATCGGTTTTCTCGCGCAAGGCCGTATCGATTTGTTTATTTAAAGAGGAAATCGGATATTGAATGAGTCTTGAGAAGATAAAATACAGGATTGAACCTAAGATGGAGGCAATCACCAGCGTTTGCATGAATAGACTAATCACACGACCGTCATCTACATTCAAGCTGCTCACGTCGTAATAAACCACCGCATGAAATTTAATTTTAGTTTCGCCGGTAGCTAAATCATAAGTTCCGATTGGCTGACTGGCACCAATCGTTTTCGAATCAATTCGGGCCACCATGGATCGTTGCTCTTTTCTAATTTGGGAAATCAAGGGTTTGGCTGATTCTCGGCCGGCGATTTCAGACGGAGCGACGATCGATCCGTCGGCTTGACTAACAATTAAAGCTTCAGTAATTCCGTCTTCTTTTAAAGCTTCCGCAACATTGAGGCCGGCAAACTGATCAGCAGCTAAAGCTGTTTCATTTAAACGAGCCAAGGCTCGTGCGACTGATTTGGCGCGCTTACTGGCTTCCTGAAAATTCGATTCTTTTGTGATGGTGGTTAACGGCGACAAGGAAAGAAGCGTGACCATCAATACCAGCAGTAAAATAAATCCTAACAGGACTTGTTTGAATGGAAGCACCGAAGACAATTTATAAATTGATGCCATCACGACATTTTCGATATAATTTTCAATTTTATCTTTGAGTGGAACTATAGACTCACTCGGCGCTTGCGTAACAGATGCACTTGGATCTAAACTCTGCTGCATTTGAGTTTGCGGAAACTGCGAAGCCTCAGCTTGAAACGCTATTTGCTTTGCCGACCCGTGATTAAAAGTTGCTACAGACTGTTGAGTTCGTGCCGACCGACTGACTTGGGGTACGGTGACTTTTGGCCTTAAATCTGGAGCCGGAATAACATCCATAATAACATCAAATAAACTTAACTTATCACCGAGCTTAACAATCGAGTGTTGAATTTTAACACCATTTACAAAAGTTCCGTTACTGGATTTCAGATCCACAATCATGGCTTTATCTTTGTAGACATGAATTTCGCAATGTTCTTTCGAAATACCCACAGATAATATCTTCACGTCGCAATTTGCGCCACGTCCGAAAACATTTTTACCCAATTTTAAATCGAAAATCTGACCCGTTTGCGGTCCAGATAGAATTCTAACTGACCACATAAAGCTGATCTCCTACCGCAAGTCCGGCCTTTTCAGCCGTTCCTGCTCTGAGCTCGATTACTGATCGGGCTTTCCATACCGGGCCGGCCACACGAAACGGCTTCATGTTTGATGCAATTCTTTGGATGACTAAACGTTCATCTAAAAAAACACAATCTATTTTAAATTTCATAAAAAAAGTATGAATATTGTTACAGGGCTTGATCCACAGTCCCTGTTTTTCTTCAAGGTCATGACGTCCGAGCAATCCTTTACCACGTTCAAACAAAGACGTCGCTTGCTCGAGATGATCGACAATCAACTCTGCATTCTTATCTTTAACGATCTTGTAAAGTTGAGTTGCCATTTAGTTTCCACCCGATCCGTACATCATACTGACTACCACCGGACCAAAAACCATCACGAAAACTGCTGGTAAAATAAATATCATCAACGGAAGCAGAATCAGCTGAGAAGCTTGCGCTCCGGCTTTTTCTGCGCGGACAAAGCGCTCTAAACGCATTTGTACCGATTGATCTTTTAAGACTTGAGATATACTGGCTCCGGACGCTTCCGCATCAATAAGCACCGCGACAAAGCTGGTCATTTCTTGCATATCTAAACGAGCCGCTAATTCTTTCAAAGCGTCGGTTTTTGACGAACCAATTTTTATATCACGTAACACTGTTTTTAATTCTTCAGCGAGAACTGAATTTTGGCCTTCTGCTTTATCTACAATTTTTTGAATTGCACCGAAAAAATCGAGACCGGCCTCGACCGACAGAGCGAGCAAGTCGATGAAAAACGGCATATCAATACGCACGCTTAATTCGCGTTGCTTTTTAGCCCCTTTGCAATGCATCTCTGGCATG
Organism: Pseudobdellovibrionaceae bacterium; assembly: GCA_014378775.1. Taxonomy (GTDB): domain Bacteria; phylum Bdellovibrionota; class Bdellovibrionia; order Bdellovibrionales; family Bdellovibrionaceae; genus Pseudobdellovibrio. The sequence goes on along the minus strand of JACMMZ010000232.1, from coordinate 6,040 downwards.
AAGAATCCGACTAAACCGATACCCATTAAGATCACCGGCGAAAATCCCAACTCCAAGGCAAAATTCATAATAAGTAAGAATACTGGCATAGCGAAACCTAAAAAGATTTGTAAACCAATAAATTCATCTTCATTCATTTCCGAAGCTAGTCCACCAATTTTAATCAACCGACGAATTTTTTTTCGGTAAGATTCCGATTTGATGCGAGCCGCGTGTTGCAAAGTCAATTGATGAACAAGTGGACGGCATAAATTAAGAACGCCACTTTTAGATTTGACGGGCTCTGCGCCACTAGCCCAGGATAATTGGCTTTCGCCAGGTTTTCCCGCAAGCAAAGATCCAACGAATAAATAAACAGCGACACCCGCCATTAACAATCCCGCAATCAACATTAATTCTGCGCTACCCATGCGACCTCTTTTCGTTCATACTTGAACGTAATAAATATGAAGACCTTGATTTTAGCTTCTCAATCTCCACGCCGATCAGAAATATTAAAAAAAGAAAAATATTTTTTTGTTCCATTTCCAGTTTATGTATCGGAAATCCCTGACAAAAACCTAAGTTTAAATGAGCAAATTATTGATATTGCCCGACGTAAGGCGACAGCCTGCCTAGACCTTTATCTAGATCAATCGCAAGACGCGAATCCGGATGCCGTTATTCTATCTGCGGACACCATGGTTTGTGTCGATGACCTGGCCTTGGGGAAACCGGAAGATGATGAAGATGCACGAAAAACTTTAAAACAATTATCCGGACGGTCTCATTTGGTAAAAACGGCCGTTTGCTTTATTGATCTCAAGGAAAAAAAAATCCTGTCTCATATTGAAACAACCGAAGTTTATTTCAAAATTTTGAATGATGACGATATTACGAATTATTTAAAAACACGCGAACACATCGACAAAGCCGGTTCCTACGGGATACAAGGACAGGCGCAATCATTCGTTGAAAAATTTATCGGCGATTACGATAATATCGTGGGTTTACCCATAAAAGCTGTTAATAAAATATTTTTAGAACAAAATTGGAATTTGAAACGTGTTGAATAACATCAAAAAAAATTTAAAACCGAATCAAAAAATTGTAGCTGTCAGCAAGCTTCAACCAATTGATAAAATTCAAAAATTATACGCTGAAGGTCAAATTGATTTCGGCGAAAATTACGTTCAAGAAGCATTGGAAAAAATCGAGCAGCTTAAGGATCTTAATATTAAATGGCATCTTGTAGGACCTTTGCAGAAAAATAAAATTAAGTACCTAAAAAATAATTTTGAATATATTCATTCTGTCAATTCGCTTGAAACGGCTCAAATTATTTCAAATCAGGCCGAGAAAATAAATTATTTACAGAAAATTTTTATACAAGTAAATATTTCGAATGAATCTAGTAAATCCGGTTTCACCGTCGAAGAATTTCAAAAAAACTGGCCTATGATCAGCCAGCTTAAACATATCAAGGTGATCGGTCTTATGACCATGCCTCCGCTGCAAAATGAGCCGGAACAAAATCAACCCTTGTTTAAAGCCCTGAAGGATTTAGCCGATCAGTACCAGCTTTCCGAACTTTCAATGGGGACCAGTCACGATTACGAAATAGCTTTAAAGCAAGGTGCAACCTGGATTCGTCTGGGCACAGTTCTTTTCGGCGAACGCGCAAAGTAATTTCCGTTATCCATTTGATTTTCAACGCGATCGCACCCATAATTTTATCATGGTTCATCCTTTAATGAAAATTATGAAAATTGGGTTCATCGGTGCAGGCAACATGACACAGGCGCTGATCAAAGGAATTCTTGAACCGAAACAAGTCAAAAATAATCAAGTTTATGTTTCAAATCGGACGCCCGGAAAATTAATTAAATTGAAAGAATTGTATCCCGGATTGAACGCACGCGAATTTAATGAAGAAATTGTGGATGAATGTGACATCATTATCTTAGCGATGAAACCTCAGGATTTACCAGCCGCTGTCAGCGAAATATCTGAAAAATTTCGTGAAGAGCAAATTATTATTTCTTTAGCTGCCGGAATCAACATCGACGCTTTAGCTAAAATTATTCCTGAGGGACGATTAGCTCGTATGATGCCAAACACCCCTTCACTCATCGGACGAGGCGTAATTGGCCTGCTGACGCAAAACATGGATGAATCTGGTTCCGATCTTATTCATGATATTTTTTCAAGCCTCGGTGTCATGCTAGATGTTGAAACCGAAGACCAATTTGATGCCTTGATGGTTTCCTGCTCCAGCGGTACAGGATTTGTTTTTGAAATGATGATGTACTGGCAAGACTGGATTCAAGAACGTGGTTTCACCGAAGAAGAAGCAAAACAAATGACCGTGGAAACATTTTTAGGTGCTTCGCTTTTGGCTGCTCAGTCTGCGGGAATAGATATTGAAGAACTTCAACAACGAGTCACATCTAAAAAAGGAGTTACCGCCGCCGGGCTAAATTCCATGCGCGAATTAGAAATAGAGCGTGCCCTGCGTATCAGTTTTGAAAAAGCTTCTATGCGCTCTCAGGAAATCTCAAGACAAAATCAGGTTTAACTATGAAAAAAATAATAACTTTTGTGCTTTTTATAACTTCGGTAGCTTCCGCTGAAATAATTATTACTCCGCTCAAGATAACTTTCGAGGAACAAAATTTCACGAGCTCTGCTTGTTCCTTAAAAAAAATCGCCTTACTCAAACAAGATTTTAAGGCGACATCGACCGAAGATAGCGGTGGAAGTGTTCGTACCGGAATTTATGGATTTTTAGAAACCAGTGATCCGAGCTGTCAGCGCCAGTTTGCTTTTGTCCAGTACATTAAAGGGTGCGCAATCGAAAGAACAAAAACGGCTTCGGGCCGATGGAATTCGCATTACAAAACTTACCAACTTCGTGGACGTGAAATTGATTTTAATTTACCAAATTGGACTGTCGACACGATCGATGATGATCCCATGTACGCTTCCACAGATTTTGCAACCAGTTCCGATCGTCATTATAATTATCTCACTCCAAAAAGTCCGGTGGTATTAAGTGATAAGAATAAAACAAAATTACTCAATTACGTGCATTACTCATCAAATGCATATCCGTTGGGTTTAAATCAAGGACCGCAACGTGAAATTTCATACGTTTCAGATTATCCATCCGGAGCCAATATTTTTTATTTTAACGGCTTACCGTCATTACAGTACGACGCTGTTTTAGATTTCAAACTTTGTGTTTATAAAAGTACTGATGTTCCAAGATCGGGAAATCCTCAGAATTTTGATGTTCCTGAAGCTCAAGGCGGACCTCTGGTATGTGTCGATTGGTCAAATAACCACATCTATGACCGAATATCGAGAAAATTTACTGAAAGCACAGATATGAAAAGCTTTTGTCAGAATCTAAAATCTACGAATTATTTATCAGTACGAATCCATAATAAATGATCAGCAAGAATACACCAGGTCATTGCTTCAACCACGGGTAAAGCCCGTGGAATAATACACGGATCGTGACGACCTTTTTTTGCAACGTCGGTGATCGATGCCGTGGGCTTAAAGGCTATTCGAAAAGTAATTTCGCCACCGGTCGAAATTCCACCACGAATCCCTCCATAGTTTTCTGAATCTGAAACGGAATGAAAATCAGATCCCTTTATTCCGGCGGACGCAAAGCCAGCTCCGAATTCAAATCCCTCCACTGCACCAAGTCCCATCATACCCGCAGCTAAATCTGCTTTGAGTTTATGAAAAATAGGTTGCCCTAAATTTTGCGGAGCATTTTTGATACGGCACTTAACGATGCCACCGTAGCTTTCGCCTTCAAGTTTAGCGGTACTTAGAAATGATTTTATATCTTCGGGAAGTTCTGTCGCCTGAGTGAGTTTATGCGGACCAATTTGTTCCGCGAAGGCCGTGACTTCAGTTTTCAATAGTGCACTTTTAAAAATCATCTGCGCAAAGGATCCGGCAATCACACGACATAAAGTTTCGCGACCCGAGGACCGACCACCGCCTCGGTGATCGACATGATCAAATTTATTCTTCCATACATCATCGGCATGGCCTATTCGTGGATTCAATTTAATTTGATCATAATCCCCCGATCGCTGATCTGAATTTCTAACGATGACGGTAATCGGCGTTCCTAAAGATTTACCTTCGAATACTCCGCTCAAGATTTCTGGGAGATCGTGTTCTTGGCGTCCCGTTGTATGATCGCCTTGGCCAGGACGGCGACGCTGCATATTTTGAATAAGAAGTTTTTCATCAATGGGGATATTTGAAGGCATCCCTTCAATCACCACACCATAAGCCGGCCCGTGACTTTCACCGAAGCTGATCAGTTTAAAACGCTCTCCAAAAATATTGGCACTCATAGATTATCCTTCCAAAACTTCCGCTGGTATTTGGCCTGCTCTAAAAACATTTGAAGACCCGAAACATAAGAGCACTTATATTTCTTCGCACATTCAATTCCCATCGAATTGTCCGTGTAATTAAGATCCAAAACGATTTCTGGATTCCATTGGGGATAAATTTCTTGAGGGAATTTGATTTCAGAATTTCGTGGAGCGGCCCAAATGAGAATCTGGGGTAACATCATAGCACTTAAATTTTTTGCCCGGCCAGTACGAGCGGAAAAAAATTCAGCCTGAGGAATTTCTTTTTTCAAAGCAGAAATAACTCCACCCCCGCCCCAAACGGCGATGCGATCCTGCAATTTCGACGGAATTTGATCAAATAATTTTTTAAAACCATAATGATCGGTCGAAGTCCCGACCCAGTGACCTTTTTTTAATACTAAAGAATTCACATCTCCGGCGATTTTTTTTAAAGGACTGGTAACGGCCGCATGATTTAAACCAAGCTCTGTTAAAAATGGTAAAGCAGTTTTAAAATCTTTTTCCATTAACGGAATGGCCAGCACGGATTGCTCAGCTACTGAACGAGAATGGTGAATCGGATCACCTAAAACAGCACCGAATTCACGACTGGCTTGATGTTGCAGTAATTCAAACCAAGAAGGCTGATCTTCAATCTCGGTAAATCCCTGCACAAAATTGATCTTTTGAAATTTCGTCGCCAAGGTGCGAAACCAACGGTACTTTGATCGCCCCTGTGCGGTTCGCGGCAAAAAACTACGGCTGGTGGGACTTTCCTGCTGCCAGCGATACCCGGCGAAGAGCTCTTCCCAGGAATCAATCACCGGACACAATTTTAAAAGCGTTTGGGGAAACAATTTGAGCTTTTCCATGCCGTCGAAAATACTTTCATCATGGATGGAAATCAGATTATTGAAACTTAAAAAATCTTTCGGAGGATTTCCTAATTCTAAACCCCAATCATAAATAATTTTGTCACTACCAAGATAAAATGCCTCAGCATTGATGTTTGATCTAAATGAAATTAAATAACTTTTTTCTGGGTAGCGCAAAACGATTTCTTTAATTTCTTCACTTGAAAAAATATCCGTGCGTAGTTCTAAAAAATTATGCTGCATCTCGAAGTCATTATTCTTTTGAACGGTCAAATAAATTTCTCCACGCCCTTTACTAGCACCAGATAAAATCTCAAACTCAATCTGATTAAATTCTTTAATCCCTTCGGGCATTTGATAAATAAAATCAGCACGCTTCAAAAAATTTTGGTGACGATCCTGGTAAAGCTTTATTGATTCATCGAGTTCACTTAAATCCTGGTGGATTCGAGGCCGATTGAGAAATAGACGCCCGTCTTCATCCGTTCGACGGGAAACAAAAATAGCCTCGATATCGGGTGAAATTTGAGTGGGAACAAAACCACCGCCAACCGCTATAATAAAATGATCACCGGTAATAATTTTTTGAAAGATATTTAATTCGTGTCGACGAAATACGGTCTCTCCGTCCTGGGTAAAAATATCGGAGACTTTTCTCCCAATTTCCTTTTCAATTTCGAGATCCAAGTCAAATGACGGTATGCCCGGAAAATATTGTTCATGTCTTTGTAGCAAAGAACTTTTTCCGACTCCGCGGTGACCCATGAGAACACGTTTCATAAATTAAGACCA
>JACMMZ010000231.1 GCA_014378775.1 Pseudobdellovibrionaceae bacterium | reverse complement strand
GATTATGATGTTCTCGAACGTGCCGGCACAGTTGGAAAAGAATCCAAAAACGGATTATCTTTTACAAGCCAACGCGAAAATTAAAAAAGCGGAATTTGACTCAATTTACAGTGCGTATCGACCTGAAGTCTCAAAGCTGTATTCTCTGTTAAACAATTATTTAAGCTTCGTTGAAAATTATCGTAAGTCAGTTCCGGAATTAAAAAACATTATTAAAGACAACACGCAGGTGGCAATGAACAAGCCGATGTTAGCTTTAAAAATAGAACAGAAAGAACAAAGCGCGAAAAACAATGCAAATATTGAAGCGGATAAAAAATACCGCTTAGATCGCTTTAATCAGTACATCGAAAATTCAAAGAAGATTGACGCTGCTATAAATGATATCTTGGTTAGTGCTGGATTGAAAAAATTAGTTAAGCGCGCTGCCGCTTTGACCGAAGATCAAATGGCGGCTAACGCTTTTGCTGAACTTTCAGCATCAGTGACGGGAACAGAAACGACTGAAGATGTTTATGAAGATTTAAAAGTCTCGAACCCGACTTTAAGACAGAAAGTGATCATCTCAGCGGTTAAAGGAATTCGCCAAGTTGAATCGGAAACTCGTCGATTTATTCGCATGAATACGCTGCTCAGTAATCGTTTATTTGTCGAAAACCAAGAGATCCTGACTCAGATCGGAAACAACTAAGGCCGAACGTCCAGTTTACTCTTCGCGGATTCAAGATAGGATATAAAACGTACGATAATAGACACAGAGGAACATTATGAAAAAAACAATATTTTTAAGTTTAGTATTTGCACTTCAATTTTCTTTTGCTCAAAAGCCTCCGGCTAGGGAAGTAAAGCGATTAACCACGGAACAAGCTCGTGAAAAAACCAAGAACTCTGTGGATTACGTTGAAAAGTTAAGACGCGAAGGAAAAAGCTTGTTAACTGATCCTTCGGCTCGTAAAGCTGTCATCACGGCGATTGAATCAACAATCAAAGACGTTGCCGTTTTATCCTCAGAGCAAGTCAATGGCTTAATCAAGCTGATTGAAGTAAATCCTTCTAAAATTTTACCTGAAATTGCACGATTAGCTTCCATATCAAAAGCTTCAAGTTCAAGCGCAGTTGAAAAAAGCCAAGCGAAAAAAAGCATCGAGCTGATTTCATTATCGTCCCACACAGTTAAATCACTTTTCAAAAACGCCGCAGAACAAAATGCAGCTGAAGCTAAAGCGGTACAAATCGTAGAATTGTCCGACAAAGTCGCGGGCATCGCCAGCGGTGAATTAGCAGCAAAATCTGCTGATTTCGTACAAAAATATGAGAAAGCTTTAAAAGAAGGAAAATCATTAGAAGATGCTGTACGCGAAGCTTCCGGTGGAAAATTCAATCTTGAAGAAGTCCTGAACTGTAAATAATTAAATCAAATTTAATTTCAATCCAAAAAAGGCTAAGTTATATTAGCCTTTTTTCATTTTAAGAACGTTGAAATTCAGGATTAAGCGATTCGCCTTCCCAGCGTGAGACCACGGTCGTGGCTACACAGTTACCAACCAAGTTCACCGACGTTCGTGCCATATCCATAAATTCATCCACCCCTAAAATAAGCGCAATACCTTCTAGTGGTAAACCGAAGGCCGTCAGAGTTCCCGAGAGGACTACCAAAGAGGCTCGAGGTACTGCAGCGACACCTTTTGTCGTCAACATCAGGGTCAACATCATCGTGATCTGTGTCGTTAAAGTTAGTTCGATGCCGGCGGCCTGTGCCACGAAAACCGAAGCGATGGCCAAATACAAAGTTGATCCATCTAAATTGAAACTGTAACCCAAAGGTAAAACAAAACTGGCAATTTTATTTTTCACTCCCATTTTTTCTAATGACTCAAGTGCGGCCGGGTAGGCGGATTCGCTGGATGTGGTGAAAAAGGCTAATAGTATCGTGGGTCTTAATTCTTTAAAAAAAGCTTTTATATTTACGCGAGCGTAAATCAGGGCCGGCCACAAAACGATGATGGCGAAAGCCAACAGCGCTAAATACAACGTTCCCACAAGTTTCATCATCGGTTGTAATACAGCAATACCGTGTTCGGCCACGCTGGCCGCCGTTGCGGCTCCGACCCCAATTGGTGCCAGGACCATAATCAAGTCCGTGAACTTAAACATAATATGATTCAAACTTTCGCTGAAGGCTAAAATCGGTTTTCCTTTTTCTCCAGCGAGCATCACGGCCACTCCAAAAATACAAGAGAAAATAACGATTTGAAGCACGTCACCTTTTGCGACAGCTTCAACAAAATTGTGCGGAAGTAAATGTTCAATAAAAGTCGCAAATGTTAATTTTGTTTCCGCAACTTTAGCCACAGTTTCATTCACCGAGTGAGAAATGGTTAAGCCGTCCCCAGGACGAAAAATATTTACAAAAAATAAGCCAATAAATAAAGCAGCCGTTGTGGCTATTTCAAAATAAATAATGGCTTTGGCTCCGGTGCGCCCTAAGCTTTTGGTATTTCCCGCGGAATTAATTCCCACGACAATTGAAGAGAAAATCAACGGGGCGATAATACATTTAATGGCATTCAAAAATAAAGATCGAAACGGTTTAATATATTCAACCCAAGTTGGAAGATAAACTCCAACGGCCACACCAACCACTAAGGCAATGAATATCCAGTGAGTCAGTTTAATCGAGCTTATTCTTTTGAACATTTTTACTCCGCAATCTGAGGAAGGGCTTTTTCTGTTTTAACACCAAGTTCTTTTAATTTTTCGACTTGGGAAATGAGATTTCCTTTTCCGGTTGAAATTTTTCCCATGACTTGATCATGAGTTTCCGAAACGGATTTAATTTTTTTACCTAATTGATCCAGATCGTTCACCACGCCGACGAACTTATCGTACAGTCCACCGCCCAGTTTAGCGATTTCCAGCGCATTTTTTTGTTGCCGCTCTTGTTTCCAAAGTGATGTAACCGTTCGTAGCGTAGCCAACAGTGTCGTTGGACTAACGATAGCGATATTCTTTCCCCATGCGTGATTGAACAGATCAGGTTTTAATTGAAAAGCCAAGGCGAAGGCCGGTTCCAACGGCATAAACAGCATGACAAAATCTGGAGAAATAATTTTTTCAGCCAGGTGATATTTTTTTTCTGATAATTCATTCACATGACGTTTTAAAGATTCCACATGCGCCAGCCCGGCTTTTTCTTTTGCAATTTCGTCGGTGGCTGAACAATAGGCTTCGTAAGCGACCAGAGTCATTTTAGAATCAACGATTAGATGCTTTCCGTCTGGTAATCGCACAATCACATCTGGTCGTAAAATATCGCCATCAGCACTACGGATCGTTTCTTGCGTCAAATATTCTTCGCCTTTACGTAAGCCGGACCGTTCTAAAATATTTTCCAGTATGAGTTCACCCCAATTACCTTGCGTTTTATTTTCACCTTTTAGGGCTAAAACTAAATTCTGCGCTTCTTTAGACATCGTGGTATTTAATTCAATTAATTTAGAAATTTCCCCTTTAAGATGCCCCCGCTCAAAACGTTCCTGCGAATAAGTATCTTCCACTTTTTTCTCAAAATCTTTTATTCGTTCTTTTAAAGGATCTAAAAGAGTTGAAAGTTGTTTGTAATTTTGATCTGTCAACTTGGTTGATTTATCATCAAATATTTTTTGCGCCAGATTTTCAAACTGCATTGTCATTTGTTGCTTTAAATTTTGAGATTCATTTTTTTGAGCCTCGGATGAAGCTTGTTGAACTTCAAATTTGGTCTGCCATACATGCGCGCGACGTGACTGGGTGTTATAGACTAAAAAGCCGATAATCAAAGCACCTAAAACGAACGAAATTGTTCCAATGATAACAAAAGTAAGCATGACTAACCTCTGGGTAAATATATGCGATATATTATAGTGAAAGTATATGCTAAAATGAATTGCTCAGCCGACAACGATATTTTAGATTAGACCTCTGATAAAAGGACATATATGTCGAAACTTAAATCATGGATTCTGGCGTCCCGACCGAAAACTCTGACGGCGGCGATTGTTCCCATTTTGGCCAGCACCGGTTTAGTGATGTCCGAAGAAATTCAAATCCAGTGGTGGATCATTATTTGTGCTCTCATGGCCAGTTTTTTTATTCAAATTGGAACAAATCTTGTCAACGATGCCATGGATTATAAAAAAGGTGCGGATACCGAAACCCGCATAGGCCCAGTGCGTGTGACTCAGCAAGGAGTCTTTACTTTTAAACAAGTCATGTGGGCGGCGACTTTGTGTTTCTCAATTTCCGTTGGATTTGGAATTCCTTTGGTTATTCAAGGAGGCCTTCCGATAATGATTATTGGGGTGATTTCTGTAATCATGGGTTACGCTTACACCGCAGGCCCGTTTCCCTTGGCTTATCGGGGCTTGGGTGATTTGTTCGTCATTATTTTTTTCGGTTTAGTGGCTGTCGGTGGCATGTACTACCTTTTGACCGGAAATTATTCCTGGGCGGCGTTTGTTTTGGGATTACAAATTGGATTTTTAAGTACGGTTCTTATTGCGATTAATAATCTTCGGGACATTCACGAAGATAAATTGGTGAATAAAAAAACTTTAGCGGTTCGACTTGGAGTAGGGCCGGCCAAAATGTGGATTTGCTTTCTGATCGTGGCTCCGTTCATTGCTGGTTACTACTGGTTATTTCAAAATAAGATTTATTTCTACGTTATTCCGATGCTGTGTTTACCTTTAGGAATTTCGGTCATGAAAAAAATTATTCGCACCAACCCATCGGCACAGTACAATAAGTATTTAGCCTTGTCTTCGGCCTATGCCATGTTGTTTAGTATTCTTTTCTTTTTGGGGACGCGCGTTTAATGCAGTTTTTTACACACCGTTATTTTTTAATTAGAAAAAATCTCGCCAATGCCCAAACTAACAATTTAGTTCAGGCCGGCGCGCTAATTAAAATCATCGACGAGTCACAAAACTTCGGTGTGGCGGATATTTGTCCTTGGCCGAGTTTAGGCGATCTCGATTTAGACGGCGAACTTCGAACGCGAGGACCCCTATTTGCGCGTGCACTGGAACTTGCAAAACAAGATCTCGAGGCTCGTAAAAACAAGATCAAACTCAATTCGGGGAAAGTTGTTAAAAATCACTTTTTAATCCCCGATTACCGAAGTGTTAATGTCGCTAGTTACGGGCAGACGGTAAAAATTAAAGGGCACCGCGATATTGTTCCACTAGCCGAGTTTTTAAATAAATCGGCCTTTCATTTCAGAAGTATACGGTTGGATTTTAATAGCAGCTTGACAGCTGACTTGTACGATCAGTTTGTCGCTCTTTTGACAGTGGATGTAAAAAATAAAATCGAGTGTGTCGAAGATCCTTTTCCTTTTGATCAAGCTCGCTGGGAAAAATCAAATTTAACTTTAGCGCAAGATTTCGAAAAAGCCCCGGACTGGCCACACCGCGTGCAAAAGCCGGCTCGTCACAGGGTTGATCAAGATTCGCTGTATTTAACATCGGCCATGGATCATCCCATCGGTATCGTCCATGGTCTAATCGAAGCGCAGAAACATCCGCAAAAGACTCATGGATTTATGACTTTAGATCAGTATGAAGAATCCTCTTTTCTCAAATATTTTAATATTCAAAACGGGGAAATGAGTTTTGATAGCGATGGTTACGGAATTGGTTTTGAAACTGAGCTTAATAATCTAATTTGGGAACCCTTAATTGATTTTCGAGGACGAAGCGAAAACCATATGCTTTACAGCCCTTCTTTATCTGAAACAGACAAAAAAAAATTGGAGCAGCTTGCAACCTATTTCGATGCTCAAGTTAGTCCAACTGGCTACTTTTTAATTCCCAGCTCGGGCAGCTCGGGCAGTGGGAAGAATAGCTTAAAGCTTTACGCTATCTTAAAGCCGTCTTTTATGAATTCGGCCCAAAGAGTAAATGAAACTTTTAAACTGACATCCGAAATGAATTGGGGAAGCGTGCTTCCCAGTTATCACGTCGGTGGTTTATCAATTTTAGCCCGAGCCCATTTGACCAAAGCTAAGGTCTACTTGAGTTCATGGAAGACTTTCACGGCAAAATGGTTAGAAGAAAATCAAATCCAACTTTTATCTCTGGTGCCGACGCAAATATTTGACCTGGTTCAAAATCGAATAAAGTGTCCTTCACATTTAAAACATGTTTTCGTCGGTGGAGCTCATCTTTCACCTGAATTAGAAAAAGGAGCCCGTGATCTAGGGTGGCCATTGGTCATCACTTTTGGAATGACTGAAACGTCTTCCATGATAGCGGAACGATCACCTGATACGGATTATTACCAGCCTTTTTCCGGGGTTGAGACAGGGCAGACTCTCGATGGGAAACTTAAAATTAAATGTAATTCATTAGCGGAATACTCCTTACAAATGCTGGAAGACAAAATTATTCAAACAAATCTTATCAGTAAAGCTGGGTTCTATAAGTCAGATGATGTTGTTGAAATAATGGATCAAAAATTTAAATTTATAAATAAAAGTGATGATCAAATCAAAATTAACGGAGAAGGTGTTTCTCTTTTCCAACTTCGCGAAAAGCTGCAAAAAGTACTCTGGGCACAGGAACTGAGTCCTAACAGCTGTACTCTCATATCAATTCCTGACGAGCGCCAAGGAGAAAGCTTGATTTTAGTCATTGCGCCAATAGCCACTAATTCGATTTCAGACGTTATCGATCAATTTAATCTATCAGTTTTACCTTATGAAAGGATTTCTAAAACCCATACTTTGCAAAATCCTTTTCCTGTGACAGACTTAAACAAGATTCAGTTCACTCTATTGAAAGAAATGGTTTTAAATGAAAAAACACAATCCTAAATTTTCGTTAGGCAGTTTGTTTATTTGCAGCAAATGCGGAAAAGATTTTTCTGAAACAGATCATGCCAATAATTTGAAATCATCTTTGCGCTCTGAACTTAAAAGTTACAATGAAGCTCACAAAAAAATTCGTGTGATGGTGTCGGGTTGTTTAGGTGTTTGCAGTTCCGGCGATCAAGCTTTTGCTTATTATCCTAATGACGGAAAAATTGAACTTTTTACTTCGGAATCAAACAAGCTTGAGAAATCTAAAGCAGAAGTTTTTGATTTTTTAAAATCGAAATTGAAATAAAATTAAGTTCCAAATTTTTTTGTATTTTCGTGATCTTCGATCATGATTTTTTCAATTTCCGTTTTATTCCAGAGCGGACCTTTACCGACGCCGGGACAAAAACTGGCCACTTCTTTTCCCCAACTTTTTGCATTGAGCACTTCGGGCCAAAAAGGCCAAGTACGACATTGAGTCGGGCGAGCTTCGTATACGGAGCAGCGTTTATTGGATAAAAACATACAGTCAGGATTTTTGATATCTTCTTTGAGATGCCAAACTCCGTCTTTGAGATCGCAATACTTGCGCGTGAATGCGGCAGTCGAAATTTTTAGATGTTTGGCAAATCTTCTTCGGTCATCAATGGTTAAAAAGACGAAGCCGAATTCGCCGTGAGACGTGCAGCAATTGCCCGAGCTCTGGCACTGAAAACGAAGGCCATTTTTGTAAAACTCTGGATTATTGGACATAATCGATGTTACTCGAATTCTACGCCTTGACTCAAGTTAAAGTTAGAGGAATATAGAGGCTTGTATGAGTGTAAAAATTTTTAGTCCGCAGGATTTCCCTGCCTATTTACCAAAGTTGAATTCTCTTTATGACGACCTTTTTGCTGGTGGCAAAGGTTTCCGCTCAAAACTTGTTCAGATTGTTTCTAAGCCCTTAAAATTGTCGACCGAAACCGAAACCTTACTTTGTCAAACCATCGAATTTATTCACAACGCCTCACTTCTTCATGATGACCTCATCGATCGATCACAGCTTCGCCGCGGCAAACCAGCGGCTTGGACCAAATACACACCTGAGTATGCTGTCTTGGCCGGAGATTATCTTTTAGCGCGGGTTATGGTAAATCTTTCGGGACATGGAAATATTAAATTGGTTCAGTACACCAGTGGAATTATTTCGGATCTTCTTGAGGGAGAGTGGCTGCAAGATTCTGTCGTCGGAGATTTTTTTATCACCGTAGCTCAGCTCGACCGAATTCATAATTTAAAAACCGCATCTTTATTTAAATGGTGTCTCAAGGCGCCTTTTATTGCTTTGGAAAATTACGACAAAGAACTTCATGTTATTTTAGATGAAATGGGAACTTTGTTAGGTCAATTATTTCAACGCAGTGATGATCTTTTGGATTACGATATTCGTAATGATGAAGGAAAAGTCATCTTAGGGGATTTAAAATCTGGATATTTAAATTCTTTCGGTGCTTTCGTATCAGCAAAGATGAGCCGTTCTGAAATCGATCAAATGGTTAAATCAAAAGATCTTAGTGATTTTTATTTTATTTTCGATCCAGATCAAGCTGCTGGAAAAGAAAAGTTTCTCTCGAAAGTAAATCAGTTTGATGCGGTCAACCTTCAAAAGATTGAACTTTATCATCATTACGTCCAGCAACTTTCAGGTAAGCTCATGTTGATGAAGCTTGATAAGACTTCGACCGAGCAGCTGGTTCAGATTCTCAATTCATTGACCGATCTTTTGTATTTCCGAAAGAAATCAGTATGAGTCGTTATGTGACCCTTAAAAAGAGTGATGCTGACTTTTTGAAATACATGTGGGGTACTTTTTCGGGTACCGAGCGTGCGCTTCCCATCGAGTCTTTAAATCCGGGAACCGCCCAAGAGTCGATTACTTTTGAAATCAAAAATCTTAAAGAAATTAAGCGACCGTCTGATTTATTTATTTTTAGTTGTTTGATCAAGTGGAATTATTTTTTTCTGTTATTTATTCCCTTGTTTTACGTGGGCGTTAAAAATTACGTCTTTCAAAGAATTTTTGATCCGACCAGTTTTGGACTGGCCGCGGCCGCGTCGCTGTTTTTATTTGCCGGATTAAATATTCGAAATGATGTTATTGATCACGTGTCCGGATTTGACCGAATCATCAAAACGGCTGGTAAAAAACCTTTGCTTTTAGGTTGGACCACGGCTGATTCGGCTAACCATATCAGTTGGATTCTATGCGTTATCGCCATAGCTCTGGCCGTGCCGGTATGCATTCGCCAACACGAAGCAGTGCGCGTCGTTGGGATTACTTTAGGATTATTTTTAGCAGGAAATTTTTTAAATAAAAATAATTATAAGTTTAATCATTTCTCTGAATTCGTTTTATTTTTAATTCTCGGCCCCGCATTGTGTTCTGGTTATCAAGTGGCGATGGGCTCCGGCGTCGATACAGAAATTCTCATTTTTGGAGCGGTTTGGGGCGTAGCGGTTTTATTTTTACTTTACATCGTGCAGTTTTCGAACTTATTTGAAACATCGCAGGCCGGAATTAAAAACACTCTAACTCAGATGGGTTTTGATCGCTCGAAAATTTTTTTGATGAGTTGGTGGAGTTTCTTCATTGTTTTGTGGACAGTTTATCATTTTCTTTATGCTAGTCAATTTTGGCTGTGGTTCGGAACGGCAATTCTTATTTTTTGGTCACTGCCCACGTTCATCCAAATCACCAGCACCCATTCACCAATCGGATCGGATTTAATTCAGGTACGTAAAGCGGGGAACCGAGCGTTTGCGCTGATGAACGGGATATTGGTGTTTGAGTTGATTTGGAATATTTACACTCAGATTCAAGGTCCGCTGTGATCGAGCACCGGTTATCGGACGAAAAATTTAGAAATGTCTGTGATCAGTGGAAATTATTTCTACATCCCTTTGAAAACTCGGTAGAACACATACTCATTAAATATAACAGTGCAAGCCCTGAGTTATTTGATCAAGACCATCGAAAATTTCAAATCGATTTTGAAGGCAATTCTGTCAGCTATGCGAAATATAAAGGTGGAATGAATTCTGAACCGATGAGTCGCGCGCTCGGCGCGGGAAAACTAGGGAAGCGTGTTTTAGATCTATCGGCAGGGCTCGGAGTTGATTCAGTTTTCTTGGCTCAACTGGGCTATCATGTCACGGGGATTGAACGTAATCCATTTATCTACGTTTCGTTAAAAACAGCTTTAGAGAACTTAACCGCAAATTATCGCACAAATCTGAAATTTGTATTTGATCAGGCTCAAAATTTTCTGAGAGAAACGAGCGAAGAATTTGATGTGTGCTATTTCGACCCCATGTTTCCAGCAAAAACAAAGTCAGCCTTACCGAAACAGGAAATGGTTTTTTTCAAAAATTTGGTAGGATTAGATGACGATTCATCCCAAGTTTTACAAACGGTTATCAACTCGAAAAAATTCAAGCGATGCGTCGTTAAGCGTCCGCTTTCAGCAGAACCTTTACTTAAACCCGCAGGAAACATCAAAGGAAAGATTATCAGATATGATATTTATTCAAATTAAAAACGTCATGAAGTCTTTTTTTTCAGAACGAGCCGAACACGAAGCCTTATTAGCATTTGATTTTAAGCTAGCCGATTTTAAAACGGCACTGATTCGATTATGCTTTTCTCCACTGGCGAACTGGCCTTTGTTTGTCTTGATACTTATTTTTTATTTCAATCCCTTTCGCTACCATTTTCAGATTTTAAATGGATTTGCAGGAGCTAGTTCATTTATCTACGCACCTCAATGGCAGATAGGATTATCTTTTGGAATGATCTGCAGCTATTTTTTAGGATTAATCAATATTCCGATCGCGGTGGCGCTTTATCTCATTTCACAAGGCGAAGTGCACACGATTATTGCGGGCTCAATGATCGTCGGTGTTTTTGCAGGACGCTGTTTGAAATATTTTAAATTAGCGGTGAAATTACAAAGTGAAACACGAAGCATGGCTCTATATTTTAATCTGCTTCAAGCGCTCAGCCTTGTCGCTGCGACCGCGATCAATTTGTATCTCTTTGAATATATGACTGTTGTGGGTCTATTTTCACGTTCATTATATGCCTACCGATTTGAATTTATTTCGATGAATTTGGTTGTTATTTATGCGCTACAACTCTTGTTCAATACGCTATGGGGCCATTTTTACGCGCGTAAATCTTTTGAACCTTCGAAGATTCAAATCTACTATTCAACCGCTCAGGTCTTACGCCGCTTTTTTATAGGCTCTGTTTTTAAAAATGAACTTAAAAATCAAGTGAAAATCAAAAAGACTGAACTTCAAATTCAACTCGAAGATTCCAGTATGGCATACTTACCGAAGAATATTTTGAACGCAGCTCAAAAAGAAAAATCTTTTTTGGATCTGGCTCAGACGTATTTAGGTGAAACGTAGTCTAGTCCAGTTGAGAAAAAGTTGTTCGCCTTTCAGCTTTTGCGTAAAATAATAAGATGTCCAAAGCTCACGAAGTCGATGAACTAAAAGAAAAAATTGCCGAACTCGAAAACGAGCTTCGGTCTAAAAATCGAGAAGTTGAAATCTATCAAAAAGAACTGATCAAATTCTCGAATAATCTTGATATGATTCTCAGTTCATCCCAGCAAGACGTAAAGTCTTTGAATCAGCTGCATAAATCTATTGTTCCAACAGAACTTCCGCAGTTTGCAGGTTTTGAAATCAGTCGCAAATTCACCTACGGAACAAAGCAGGGTGGCGATTACTTTGATATTTTCACCCATGAAGATAAAATGAAATTCAGTATTTTATTGGCGTCATCTTCTGGTTATTCTATGTCGGCGGCGTTCTTGTCTGTTGTGTTGCAACACTCTTCGATTCTTGAAGGCCTTAAGACCACCAGTGTTAGAGAGACCGTTCAAATTTTGGCCGATGGACTCAGTCAAATTGCCGCTCCACAGGATGAAACTCAATTATTTTATGCCGTGGTGGATCGTCGTCACATGACGATTGAATTTTCCTGTGTTGGTCAAATTACCGGAATTATCCAGTCTACCGATTTATCCGCTCATGAATCAATCAGAGTCATATCTTCGGACAGTAAAGGGATTGCTACCGGTCGTAAAACTGAATCCAGTTCATTAAAAGTCGATTTAAAGCCCGGCTATCGTATTTGTTTAGTCAGCGAGGGTTTAGTTAAAGCCCTAAAGACGGAAGAGCTCATAGCCGTGGCCGAAGAAACCGTCTCGGGCGGAGTTCACGAGCTTCGAAATCAGGTCTTCATCCAGGCGCAAATTAAATCGGGTCTTGAGCAGCCTATCAAGGATCAAACGGTCATTGTTATTGAAGTTAAAGACAATGTCATGAAGCTCGCAAAATAGTATAGCCAAAATCGGTCGATTTTGTTTTAATTACACAGTTCAAATTTCAATTCAAAAATATCAACGAAGGAGTCTTTCGTGGCTGAGATTACGATTTATGAAGGAGCATTAGATAAAGGTTTAGAAGGCGTAGTGGCTTGTACTACGTCGGTTTCTTTTATCGTGGGAAATACTTTAAATTACCGCGGCTACACTATTGAGGATTTAACAACCAATTCCACGTTTGAAGAAACAACTTTTTTACTTTGGAATAATCGTTTACCGAATAAAACAGAACTCGAAAATTTCAAAGCCGAACTCAATGTGAATATGATTTTAGATCCTGCTTTTATAAATGTTTTAAAAACCTTACCGACGAAAAACGTTCATCCGATGGCGTGGCTTC
>JACMMZ010000230.1 GCA_014378775.1 Pseudobdellovibrionaceae bacterium | reverse complement strand
GGTTCAAATGGGCGCGCCACAGTGGCAGCGTGATTCTATTCGTCGATTGATTGGCTTAACTATCAAATATATTATTGTGGTGAAAAAAGAAAATGGACTCAGATTTCTTGATGGAATTTATATGCTGTCTTCGGTTGAATCTACAGGAATTACCGCCATGAAAGTGGAAAATCTTTCGGATTTAATTTAAAACAAAGCTGGGTAAACGCCCATCTGTAAGTTCCAGATGGTTGAAATCCATTTCGAGAAAGCGATGTGTGATGCATCTTTAAAATTTGAGTCACTTAAGACAGAATGAGTCGACGATACGACCGACGCTCCATTTATAGCTTGAGCAAGATTATCTCTGCTCGCTGTATGAACAAGCATAACTGATCCCGATCCATAGTTCGAACCCGTCATAACACCAGCTGCGCTATTCAATGCTCCAGCAAAGTATGAATCAACAATAAACAGCGGATTGCTTGCGTTGGTATTGTTGATGGCTCCGACAAATCCGGCTACTCCAATATTTCCTCCACCAGTAACCGTTGCGTAAGAATAGGAATTACTAATGACATCTCCGGTTGCGGGAAAACTAAATAGGCTATTTACAAATGCACCACTACCACTTTGGGTAGTTCCCGTTTCAATTTTTATTCGATCTAACCAAACATTTGAAATATCGCCGTAAAGACCTCCATCATTCCAGGCCACAGATCGATTGCTACCAACGACTGCCGTAGCTACGTTACCATTTATCGTAATGTTATTTGCTCCATAAAAAGTAATGTTTGAAATTCTAAATGGCGTATCTAAAATAGCAGCTATGATAGCACCAGACCAAGCCCATCCACCAAAATTAGAGTTAAAAGTAACGTTCGTAGCTCGGATATTATCAATATAACTGTGATAAAATGGCTTCAATGTAGGCGTGAGTAGATAACTTGTCACTAAACCTGTACCTATTGAATTGCCTGTAATTGAAATGGTATCAAATTCAATGTTGTGAACAATCGCGCCGCGCATATTAAGACTTAAAGCTGTTGATCCTGTCGTAATGAGGTTTTTAATTTTTAAATTTCTCACAATTGCACCTTCGAGCAAATTGGCAAAAATGGAATTTGCATGATTCCAATTTCTTAGTTCATGACTGCCGCCATCGAAAATACCGTTAAAATCAGGTAAGCCCGAAATTTGATTGCCTGAAAAATTAAGATCTGCATTCATTAAAAAAGCCCGCTTCGGGTAATTTCGAACGCACGTATTCAAATCATTAATTGAGCTAATTACGATGGGATTACTATTTGAGCCAGTTCCCGCTGAACTCGAACATAATAAAGGATCGACAACTAGAGCTCCCGCAATCGAGATCTCTTCTATTGTAGTAATGACAATTGATTGACAATCTGTTGCCGAGGGAACTCCTGCATTAACCCTACAAATTTGTAGATTAGCCGTCACTGCAACCGACGGCGTTCCGCTGATCGCACCGGTCGTCGTATTAAATGATAAACCCGTAGGTAACGTTCCACTACTGATCTGGAATGTGTACGTTGCGCCTGTATTTTTATCAAAGGGAGTCATCTCATACATCGGTTTGTTTATGAAAGTCTCAACTCCGTGTAGCGGATACCTAAAACTCGCGGTCGTATTTAATGCGGGAAGTGATGTGAATATAGTATTTATTCCAGTGGTGTTTAATAAAATTACTTCCGTACCACCGACGGTACAAGTTCTTGAAACAGTCGCCGATTTACTCCCTACAGTTGTAGGGTGAGCTTGGATATTAACTGAACAACTACCACCCAAAGCGGCCACATCGGCCGTTCCACATGCATCCGTCAGGCTAAAATTAACACTATCTGACAAAATAGGAGCAGAACAACCTGTGGCAGGAATATTTCCGTTATTGGTTAAGACAAAGTTTGCGTTAAAAGAATTTGACCCTAATTCGATCGATCCAAAATCTCTACTTGGAGGACTCCAAGCTAAAACAGCATCAGTTGCATTAACTAAAACTTGATTACTTGTCGTGCTAATCGATCCACCGACTGTACATACTCTTGAAACTGTAGCTGCTTTTAATCCGATTGACGTTGGATTCGGCTGAACAGATACGCTACAAACACTTCCAGCAGCCAAGTCATTAGTTCCGCAAAAATCGAGCTGAATAGAAAAATTGGACATATCCGTAATCGTAGGTGAATTACATCCACCCGCCGCACCAGTTCCCGTGTTAGAAAAAGTGAAAACTTGCCAAGTACCACTTAGTCCCGATTGAACATTTCCAAAATCGTGAGTTAAAGGACTTAAGTTCAATTGAGGTAAAACACCAGTCACTTTAATTTGTCCCTGCGAAGATGTAACTAAAATATCGTCATCGCAATGTTTTTGAATGGTTAAACTCTTAACCCCTAAAGTCATTGGATGTGAAGAAATTTGCACGGAACAAAGTGCTCCTGGAAGCATTTCTGAACCATTACATGAATCTGACATAACGCTAAAATTGATTGCATCAGAAAGCACAACTCCGCCACAGCCTGAGGCTGGAAGTAACCCGCTATTCGTCAAAATGAATGTTTGATTCGAAGCTAAACCTACACTTAAAGATCCGTAGTCATAACTATTATTATTCCATGCCAATATAGGCTTTTTCATGTCTATCACAGAATTTTTTTCAAAGGGCGAGCACCCAACTGAACTCATCACAAATAGATAAATTAAAAAGCTATTTTTAGTTTTGCCGATCATGTGGTTTTTATCGGGTGAAAATGACTGGACCTAAAGCCAGGTCATCAATTTAAACCTAAGATATTGTAATCAAAGTGTAAAATTCCAAATAGTGTGTCTCATTTTGATTCATAAACCTAAGTCCTTAATGGCATTTACATTTTGTCTTCAGTCGAATCGACAGAAGTTACCGCGATGAAAGTTGAAAATTTGTCAGAGCTTATCTGAAGAAACAACAATCGCTAATTCTTTGTATCCCGTATTTTGATCGTACTCCCGATTGAACTTAAAATCTGGCAATTGCAACATCACAATTTCTGCTGTTGTATGGATGAGGTTTCCGTCCAAAAGGTGGCCGCCGGTGACTTCTCCATTTTCGTTCGCGAGAGAAATATGAAAATGCCCTGCAGTGTCGGAAAAAGTACCGGTGAAAGATACAATTTCTTGAAATCCAGAAATCACTGCGCCCTGTTTTTTGTTGGCAAAGCGCAAATTGGAAATTTTGAGGCTCCCGAGCCCGGTTAAAATGCAACCCGCACTGATTTGATGCGTTTGAGCAAATTCCAGGATGGATTTTTTGAGATCATCATTTGGATTCAGCCGAAGAGCGTGAATTATCATTTTTTTATTGCTCCGTATTGGTAATTTGTATTTAGTTAGCTTATGCTAACTAAAAATGAAGGCTACGAATATGAAAAAAATCAAATCTTTATTTTTATTATTAATATTTTTATTCAGTTGCACCAAAAACGAAGCGCCCAAAGGCTCTGCGAAAAATCCGATTCAAGTTGCGTTAGTCCCGGCTAAAGACAGCTTTACATTAATGTTAAGTGGCGATCAGTTCAGGTTTTGGATGGAAAAGGAAACCGGTTATAAATTTAATGTGACGGTTCCTAACAGCTACATTGCCGTTGTTGAATCTTTTGGAACTCAAAGAACCGATCTGGCTTTTATGACGACCAGTAGCTATTTCTTAGCTTACAAAAAATACCAAGCCGAAGTTCAGTTTGTTTCGATCGGAAAAAGCGGAAAATCAACCTACCGCGGTCAATTTATCGTTAAAGCTCATTCGAAAATTAAAACTTTAAAGGATATTGAAAATAAAAAAATAGCTTACGTGGATGCGGCTTCCGCTTCGGGATATATTTTACCGGCCCATTTACTTAAAACAAAAGGCATCAAGCCGTCAGAAACTATTTTTGCAGGAAAACATGATGCGGTCGTTACCATGGTTTATTCCGGTCAAGTCGATGTCGGAGCAACTTTTTACACGCCTTCTGATCAAGGGAAAATTCAAGATGCTCGGCGTTTAGTTTTAACTCAGTTTCCTGATGTTGAATCTCAAGTCAAGATTCTTGATTACACCGAAGAGTTGCCAAACGATGCACTGGTTTTTAGAAAAGAATTGCCGGATGAAATTAAAATTACGCTTCAAAAAGCTTTAAAGAAATGGATCAAGACTTCAGAAGGTATAAAAAATTTGCAAGCCCTGAATAACGGAGTCGACTTAAAAACAGCAAATGTATCAGACTATCAAAAGGCATTTGAAATGCTAGAACAGTACAAAAATACTCCATAATTTACTTTTTTGTTCGGTCGCTCAAAAACTTTTCAGCCCCGGCGCTCAGCTTTAAGCCGACTTCATTCAGCTGATCGCGGTTCACTTCGCTAGGACAGTCCGACATCAAGCACGAGGCCTGCGAAGTTTTTGGAAAGGCGATGACTTCTCGAATAGCTTCGGTTTGGGTCAGCAACATCACTAAACGGTCCATTCCCCAGGCAATGCCTCCGTGCGGTGGTGTTCCGTATTTTAAAGCTTCCAAGAAAAATCCGAATTTAGCTTTGGTTTCTTCCTCAGTCATTCCTAATAATCTAAAAATGGCCGATTGAATTTCAGTACGGTAAATACGAATCGATCCGCCACCCATTTCGTAGCCATTACAAACAAGATCGTAAGCTTTGGCTAACATTTTTGGATAAGCTTTTTCATTATTGGCAATCATATCATCGAAAAACTCATCGGTTGGTGATGTGAACGGATGATGCCGGGACACCCAACGTTTATCATCAGGTGAATATTCCAGAAGCGGGAAATTGACAACCCATAAAAAGTTATATTTTGTAAAATCGATTAATTTGAGATCACGTCCTAATTGTAAACGCAAAGCCGACAAAGCTGAACAAGTTGGATCATAATCATCAGAGACAATGAGTCCGCAGTCTTTTTCGGAACAACCCAAAGCGCTAAACATTTCTTTTAATTTGTCTTGCGTAAAAAATTTTGAAATGGGCGAGTTAATCGTTCCGTCAGCCTCAGGCTTAAGCCATACCAATCCTTTAGCGCCGTTTTTCTTCGCTAAGTCAGTGAGCTTATCCAATTGACCTCGGGTAAATACAGCCCCGCCCGGAACCGAAATTCCGCGCACAATTCCGCCGCGACCTAAGACATCATCAAATACTTTAAATCCACTGTTGATTAATAATTTTGATAAATCCTGAATTTCCATTCCAAAACGCGTATCTGGCTTATCCGATCCGTAACGATCCATGGCCTCGAAATAATCCATGCGCGGCACTTTCGCGACATCGATCCCCTTTATTTCTTTCCAAATGGTACGAAGCATGCGCTCGTTTATTTCGATGATATCTTCGACATCGACAAAAGACATCTCCATGTCGATCTGAGAAAATTCAGGCTGCCGATCGGCACGTAAATCTTCGTCGCGAAAACAACGGGCAATCTGAAAGTAACGATCGTAACCGGAAACCATCAAGAGTTGTTTTAAAATTTGTGGAGACTGAGGCAATGCATAGAAGTTTCCCGGATTCACACGTGAAGGAACCAAGTAATCGCGCGCACCTTCTGGTGTGGATTTGAATAAAATCGGAGTTTCGATTTCTATGAAATTATGATCGGTTAAAAACCGACGCACCAATTG
>JACMMZ010000229.1 GCA_014378775.1 Pseudobdellovibrionaceae bacterium | reverse complement strand
CATGTATCTAAAGACCCAGCGAACTTTACCTTCGTAATATTTCATTTCATTTTTGATTAAAGGCGCGACGGCGGCGCACGATTCACATTCGGGGTCAAAAAATTCAACAATAGTGACTTTTGCATCGAGCGGCCCATAGGAATAACTATGACTCGCGGCTAAATTTCCGATCGATGGAAATGCTTTGATGTCAATTTGATTTTGCTCTTCCGGTTTCATATTGACTGTTGATTGAGGTAAGAATTTGTAGACTAAGAAGCAAAATACAAGGACTCCGCATAGAACTAAGCCTAGATTTCTAAGGTTTTTTTTCATAAAATACTCCGATTGAATTTAAAATGACAATAATCAGAAAAGTTACCGATGACATCATTGGTATGCTAATCAGATTAAAAAGTTCGAACTGCTTTGTTTTACAACTTAGTTCAGCGTTACACAGCTTAAATGCTTCTTGAATAATTCCGTGGTAAATAAGCGTGTGATAAATGGCGATCATCAACCCAACGAAACCCAAGATCAGGGAATAAAAATAAATCCGAGAATCTTCCAATAAAATGCCTACAGGAATGATAAAAACAAGCGGGTACATGAAAACGCGCTGATACCAGCATAAAGTACAAGGAGGGTATTTTAAGATCTCACTTAAAATAAGACTGATGATCATTGCGGCTAAAGCAACCGCCCATGTCAAATAGTTAAGACTTTTAAATTTGATGATCGAGTGCTCGCTCATACTTGTCAATTTAGCTTAAACTACATAAACTTCAATAGAATTTTATGTGAGGTTACGCCAAAAATTTAGATCACTGGCACCCGGAGTTGAATTAAACCAAAGCCTTTAAAACTTCATCCATCATTTTCTTCGCATCGCCAAAAAGCATGCGTGTGTTTTCTTTGTAAAACAAAGGATTATCCACCCCGGCATAACCGGTGGCCATTCCCCTTTTTGAGACAATAACTGTTTTGGCTTTCCAAACTTCCAGCACCGGCATACCGGCGATAGGACTGCTCGGATCTTCAAGCGCTGATGGATTAACAATATCGTTGGCGCCGATCACAATCACCACATCAGTCTTATCAAAATCTTCGTTGATTTCATCCATCTCGAAAACTAAACCGTAAGGCACTTTGGCCTCGGCCAATAAGACATTCATGTGACCCGGCATACGACCGGCCACCGGATGAATCGCAAAACGCACATCGATCTTACGACCCCTTAAAGTATTCGCAATTTCGAAAACAGTGTGTTGCGCATGGGCCACGGCCATTCCGTATCCCGGCACCACGATCACTCGTCGCGAGCTCGTCAAAAGATCCGCAACTTCCTGAGCCGTCACAGCGGTGACTTCTCCTTTGACTTCCGAAGATTTTTCCGTTGAAGGGCTTCCCGTGTCCGTTCCGAAACCGCCGGCAATCACGCTCAAAAAATCTCGGTTCATGGCTTCGCACATAATGTAACTTAAGATTGCGCCGCTCGAACCCACCAAAGCCCCTGTTACAATCAGCAGATTATTTGATAGCATAAATCCCGTAGTGGCGGCGGCCCAGCCGGAATAACTGTTTAGCATACTGACGACGACCGGCATGTCTGCGCCACCAATCATCAACACCATATGAATTCCAAAAATTAGCGCAAGCACCGTCATCGTCACCAGTGCCCCCATCGCTTCTTGCGATGACCCGGCGGCGACAAACCAATACCCCAGGCCCAGACAAATAAGTCCAATGGCTAAATTCAGCCAGTGGCGTGCCGGAAGCAAAACCGGCTTACCGGAGACGCGGCCGCTCAGCTTTCCAAAGGCCACAAGCGATCCCGAAAAAGTTACGGCCCCAATTAGGATTCCCAAAAACACTTCGACATTATGAACGATCAACTCGGATCCTGTAAGCGCGTTCGGTTCGATAAAATTATTGTAGCCAACGAGAATCGCAGCCAAACCAACAAAACTATGCAGAATGGCGACGAGCTCCGGCATACCGGTCATTTTGACCCGCCGAGCGAGAATCGCACCAATAAATCCACCCATCAGAAGCGCAACAATCAACAATCCGTACGCTTCCACGTTGGGATTTAAAACGGTCACGAGAATCGCAATCGCCATTCCGATCATGCCGTAGTAGTTTCCACTCCGAGCCGTTTCTTGATTGCGAAGGCCGCCCAAACTCAGAATAAAAAGGACGCTGGCGATTAAATAAGATGTGATTGAAATTCCGATGAGCATATCTTTATCCTTTTTTCTGTCTAAACATTTCAAGCATACGCTGGGTCACTAAAAATCCGCCGACGATGTTGATCGTGGCCACCAAAATGGCCACTGCAGCCAAAATTTGCACCGTCGGGTTCGGAGATGAAATTTGTAAAATCGCACCGACAGCAATAATTCCGCTGACCGCATTCGTGACACTCATTAATGGAGTGTGAAGCGAAGCCTTCACATTCCACACCACCAAATATCCGACAAAGCACGACAACACGAACACCGTGAGCTGTTCCATTAAATGCGGGGGCGCCGAAAAACCAATCCCGGCTAAAATGATTAAAGTAAATAAGACGGCGCGAGCTGATCCTGATTTTTTTTTGTGAATCTTTTTTGAAGCGACAGGTGCCGCCACTTTGGGAACGATCGGAGCCATCGAAAGCTTTGGCGCGGGGGCGGGCCAAGTGATCACACCGTTTTTAATTACGGTCGCGCCGCGAATAACTTCGTCATCCATATTAAGATCAATCACTCCGTTCTTGGCCGGAGTGAGCTCTTCCATCAACCGCAAAAGATTATTGGCATAGAGCTGACTTGATTGGCGGGCCAATCGACTTGGTAAATCCGTGTAGCCAATCAAAGTCACACCAAACTTCACCACGGATTTTCCGGCTTCGGTCAGCTCGCAATTTCCACCTTGTTCAGCCGCCATGTCGACGATGACACTACCGGCTTTCATCGACTTAACCATTTCAGTCGTGATGAGGCGTGGAGCGGGTTTACCCGGAATAAGTGCTGTCGTGATGATAATATCGACCTCGCGCGCTTGCTTTGCGAAGAGCTCCATTTCAGCGCGAATAAATTCTTCGCTCATTACTTTGGCATAGCCGCCGAGTCCTGCGCCTTCTTCTTTGAAATCAAGTTCCAGAAATTCGCCGCCCAAGCTGGTGACTTGATCTTTGACTTCCAAACGGGTATCGAAACCGCGCACCACGGCGCCCAAGCCGCTGGCCACGCCGATGGCAGAAAGGCCCGCGACACCGGCGCCGATCACAAGAACTTTCGCCGGCTGCACTTTGCCGGCCGCCGTAATTTGTCCCGTGAAAAAGCGACCGAAATGGTGAGCCGCTTCAATCACGGCCCGGTAGCCTGCGATATTGGCCATCGAGCTGAGAGCATCAAGTTTCTGCGCCCGTGAAATTCGCGGAACCGAATCCATGGCCACAACACTAACGCCCGTCGCAGAAAGTAATTTCATCAAGTCAGGGTTTTGTCCCGGCCAGATAAAAGCGACGAGGGTCTGACCTGATTTTAGAAGATTGATTTCTTGCGGCTCGGGCGCGCGAACTTTTAAAATAATGTCTGAGGCCGCCCATACACTTTGCGCACTGGAGAGGACTTCACAACCAGATTGTAAGTACTCTTTGTCAGAGATTTCGGAATCAAGGCCGGCTCCGGTTTGAACTAAAACCGAAAAACCCAATTGACGTAATTTTTCAGCGACCTCAGTCGTAAGTGCAACACGTTTTTCGCCGGGGTAAATTTCTTTCGGTATGCCAATTTTCATGAGATTTTCCTCTTTCGGGCTAGGGTTTCATATTGGCGACAGATCTACAATCAGAATGTGGTAAGCGCCACTTTTCTATGTGCATAACTAATTAAATTTTATTTTTCAATGAAGAAGGGCCGACAGAAAGCAATACTGACATTATTGATGTAAAAAGAATGAGTTGAGATTTTTTCATTACGATTTCCTTTATTTAGTTAATTGAATTGATACATACACTCATTTCTTTAAAATTGTTGAAAATTATTAAAAAAATTAAAATCGTCTAAACTTTTGACGATCGAGAAGATTTTAATGACTTACGATAGTAAAAAAAATCGGGAAGGTGCTTTCTTTGAGTAAAGTCTAAAAAATAAAAGCGCTTTAAAACTTGCAAATCCAACCACGTGCATTGTTTAATCAAGGATAAATCCAAGTCGCTGCGTTAGCATCTAGAATGGAATGGTCAAGATGTCTGAAGAAAATGAAAATAAAGCGCTTAATCCGACGGTCATAAAATTAGGACTTGTTTCGTTTTTTGCCGATGTGGCGAGTGAAATGCTCTATCCGATCACTCCCATTTTCTTGACCACAGTTCTGGGCGCGTCGATGTCTTCCTTAGGTTTAATTGAAGGAGTGGCTGAATCTTTGGCCAGTCTTTTAAAAACTTATTCTGGAAGTTGGTCAGATTCTATATCACGTCGTAAGCCTTTTATTGCCGTAGGATATTTTCTTGGCGCCATTTCAAAACCGTTTATTGGGCTTTCTACTTCTTGGGTTCACGTGCTGGGCGCGCGTTCATTAGACCGGACGGGGAAAGGAATTCGATCAGCTCCGCGGGATGCGCTGATCGCAGATTCTGTCGATCCCTCTCAACGGGGTGAAGCTTTTGGCTGGCATCGCGGCATGGATACTTTCGGAGCCGCGGTGGGACCACTCTTCGCCATTTTATTACTTTCTCTGAACCCTTCGAATCTACGGTCACTTTATTACTGGGCTCTTATACCGGGGCTTTTATCAGTATTCATTATTTTATTTATTCGCGAACCTAAGCCGCACCCCTTAACAGTTAAGAAATGGCAGAATCCACTCAAAAGCTGGAATTTTATGACAATTAATTTTAAGAAATATATGTGCGCTTGGGGATTTTTTTCGCTGACTAATTTCAGTGATGTTTTTTTATTGATGAAGGCCAAATCTTCGGGGTGCTCGACGACCACGGTTATTTTACTCTTTTGTGTTTATAATCTTATTTATTCTTTATCGAGTCCTTATTTAGGAAAGCTTTCTGATCGGGTTGATCGACAAAAAGTTCTGATGTTAGGGCTTGGTATTTTTGCAGTTGTCTATTTAGGATTTGGTTTTGCAAACCAGCAATGGCACTACTGGATTTTATTTTCAGTTTACGGCCTTTATATGGGGGCTACGGAAGGCGTTAGTAAGGCGCTTGCGATTGATTATGCGCCAATTAATTTAAAAGCCACCAGTATTGGAATATTAGGAACGGTCACAGGACTGGGTACTCTTGTAGCCAGTGTCTTCGCTGGACTAATTTGGGATCGCTATGGCGCAACATCGACTTTTGTTTTCGGAGCAAGTGGCGCCTTTCTGGCGCTCATTCTAATTAAAAAATCAAGTCTGACTTTTAAATAAAGAAATAATTTCATCGAGCTTTTGCTGAACCACCGCAGCGTCTTTGCTTTTGATCGCGTCTTTCACACAGTGAAGCATATGATTTTCAATGATGTTGGCTTCTAAGCTCTTCAGCGCCGAGCGAATGGCCTTAATCTGGATGACGATTTCGGGACAATATCGTTTTTGCACAATCATGCGCTCCATGCCTTCAATTTGTCCTTTGATTCGATTGATGCGCTTTATTTCCGCCGAGTGATCGTGAGCCGGGACAGCTTGTTTTGACGATGATTTTTTTGTTTTCGATTGAGCCATCAATGATCCACCTGGTGAGTTTAAATTTGAGGAAACTTAATTTAAAGTATTGCATACCCCGTATGGGTATGCAATACTTTAAATGCAGGAGAGTTTTAAATGAAGTGTTTAGTTTTCAAAAAAACCGTATATTTATGGTTAGTTTGTATGTTTTTAACCAGCCAGTCAAATGCGCACGGTGAAGATAAGTATGGTCCGCACAAAGGCTTTGTCCGTATGCCGGGCGCTTTTCATACTGAACTTGTGCTTAATGGAAAAAACAAATTGAAAGTTTATTTGCTCGATATTGAATGGAAAAACCCAACGGTGGAAAAATCGAGCCTTGATGTGACTTACGATAATCAAACAAAGGGTGAATGTAAGCCTCAAAAAGATTATTTTTCATGTGAATTTCCGAAGTCCATTGATTTAAGAAAAAAGGGTGAATTAAAAATTGTGGCGATACGAAATGATCAAAAAGGTGCAGACGCGGTTTATGCACTTCCTTTAAAGCTGGAAGTTCCACCGGAGGCCCCGACGATGGACGGGCATTCTGGTCACGGTGGACATCATTAATTTATGCTAGATCGACTGATTAAATTTTCTTTAACCCATAGAATGTTTGTCGTATCTGCGGCGGCATTCTTGTTGGTTTATGGTGGTTGGACTTTGTCGCGACTACCGGTGGATGTCTTTCCAGATTTGAACCGACCAACGGTGACCATCATGACGGAAGCTTCAGGATTGGCTCCGGAAGAAGTCGAAACCTTGGTGACGTACCCATTAGAAACTTCACTCAACGGGCTTCCTGGGGTTGAGCGAGTCCGCTCTAGTTCAGGCGTTGGATTAAGTATTGTGTACGCTGAATTTGAATGGGGAACGGACATTTTTAGAAACCGTCAATTGGTTCAAGAAAAATTAAATCTAGCTTTAAGCAAATTACCCAAGGGAATCACGCCGGTGATGGGACCGATTTCATCCATTATGGGTGAAATCCAATTGGTCGGGTTGACCTCAAAAGATGACAAAATAAAACCCATGGATTTACGAACACTTGCTGACTGGACGATTCGTCCCAGGCTTTTAAGTATTCCCGGAGTTGCGCAAGTGACCTCCATTGGCGGAGGGGTTCGTCAATTTCAAATTCTTTTATCCGCCAATAAAATTCAAAAATTTCAAATTTCGATTGAAGATATTGAACATAACTTGTCGGAAGTTAGCCTTAATTCAACCGGTGGGTTTATTAATATTGATCGAAACGAATTTCTGATTCGCGTTCTTGGCGCTATCCGAAACCGCGAAGAAATTTTAGACTCGGTGGTCGGTCAGCATTTAGGAAAGCCTGTTCTTGTTCGTGATATTGCTGATGTGGTGGAGGCCCCGCAAACGTTACGCGGTGATGCCAGCGTTAATGCGAAATCCGGTGTGATTATTAGTATCCAAAAGCAACCCGGCGTTAGCACGATTGAATTAACAGAAAAAATCGGCCAGGCTTTACAGGGACTCGAGGGGACTTTGCCTGCGGGCGTGGAATTAAGTCCAAATCTTTTTAAGCAGGCTAATTTTATTGAAGCCTCCATTCAAAACGTGAAAGAAGCGCTTCGTGATGGAATTATATTAGTACTTATTGTTCTGCTTTTATTTTTACTCAATTTTAGAACCACACTGATAACCATGACCGCCATCCCACTATCGTTTGTTTTAACGGCTATTGTGTTTAAAATATTTGGAATATCGGTAAATACGATGACCTTAGGGGGATTAGCCATCGCCATCGGAGAATTGGTGGATGATGCGATCGTCGATGTCGAGAACGTCTTTCGCAGGCTTCGCGAAAATAAGCAAAGTGCAAATCCTAGAAATGCCATTGTCGTCATTTACGAAGCGTCCAGCGAAGTTCGAAATTCCATTGTCATCGCGACGGTGATTGTATGTTTAGTCTTTTTACCTTTATTTAGCATGGGCGGTATCGAAGGGAAACTTTTTATCCCGCTGGGGATTTCCTATATTATATCTTTGATCGCATCGATGATTGTATCCCTGACGGTGACGCCGGCTCTTTGTTCATACTTACTCACACGCGGGGATTTATTAGAACATAAAGACGGAAAGCTTGTTCAGTTTTTGAAAAAAATTGACCTCCAAATTTTAGATCGATCTCTTAAACATCCCAAAATGGTAATAGGGGTGACCTCGATTTTGTTTTTAGGCGCAGTCGCTTTATCTTTTACATTGGGACGAGATTTCTTACCAAAATTTAGTGAAGGAACTGCTACCATTTCAATGATGGCTCAACCCGGAATTTCACTCGATGAATCAAATCAATTAGGAAAACGCGCCGAAGTTCTTATTTTAAAATCACCGGAAGTCAAATCCGTTTCGCGCCGTACGGGACGGGCTGAACAAGATGAACATGCCGAAGGAGTTCATTCATCTGAAATCGATGTTGATTTTAAAGAGGGTGGAAGAACCCACGAG
The DNA here is from genome assembly GCA_014378775.1 of Pseudobdellovibrionaceae bacterium. Classification (GTDB taxonomy): domain Bacteria; phylum Bdellovibrionota; class Bdellovibrionia; order Bdellovibrionales; family Bdellovibrionaceae; genus Pseudobdellovibrio. The sequence continues at coordinate 6,097 of JACMMZ010000229.1, read as the reverse complement.
ATCGTGCTGGAAGAAATCAGAACGAATTTATCTACAATTGATGGCGTATTTGTCAACTTAGGCCAACCGATATCTCACAGGCTCGATCATTTACTGTCCGGAGTTCGCGCGGAAATTGCCGTTAAAGTTTTTGGTTCCGATTTAACTGTATTACGAGCCACCGCCGCTGAAATAAAAAGCGCACTTGAGGGAACTAAAGGATTAGTCGATTTGCAAATCGAACAGCAAGTGTTAATTCCGCAAGTCAAGATTCAACTACTACGTACAGAGGCCGCTCGCTACGGAATCGTTGTCGGTGATTTAGCAAAACTCATGCAGCAAGCTCTGCAAGGGGAAGTCGTTGGTCAAATTTTAGAGGGTCAAAGAAATATTGATGTCATGATGCGATTTGATGAGAAATCACGATCAGATTTAGATCTGATTAAAAACACCCCAATTAAAACTATGCCTGATGGAACCAAAATCACCGTAGAAAAAATTGCGGACGTTTTTGAATCAACGGGTCCTAACATCGTCAACCGAGAAAATGCTCAAAGACGAATTGTAGTCTTAGCTAATTCATCAGGACGAGACTTAGATGGTTTAGTGACGGAAATTCAGTCCAAAATTAATTCAAAAATAAAATTGCCTGAAGGCTATTTTATTTCTTACGGGGGTCAGTTTGAAAGCCAAAAAGCAGCCTCAAAATTAATGTGGCTTTTAGGAATATTAGCTATTTTAGGGGTGTTTGTCGTTTTGTACATGCATTTCAAATCAACCTTTATATCAATCCAAGTGATGCTTAATATACCGATGGCTTTTATCGGGGGAATCGTGGGAATTTATCTGACCAGCAAAACCATTTCGGTCGCAAGCCTTGTGGCTTTTGTAACTCTGTGCGGAATTGCTTCCAGAAACGGGATTATGATGATTTCTCATTATCTGCATCTTATGAAACATGAAGGTGAAGCTTTCAGCGAAAAAATGGTTATTCGCGGTTCATTAGAGCGTCTCATACCGGTTTTAATGACGGCCTTAACCGCAATTTTAGGCTTATCGCCTTTGGTGTTTGCAGCAGATGCTCCGGGGAAGGAAATACTTCATCCCGTGGCGGTCGTCATCGTAGGGGGGCTTATCAGTTCCACGCTGCTGGATTTATTCGTCACACCGGCGGTCTTTTTCCATTTCGGAAAAAAATCAGCTGAAAAAAGTCTAGAGCGATCTAACCAACAATCTATTTTTCAAGGAGAAAAAAATGTTTAAAAAAATAATTTTGACAATTCTATTAACGATTTCGGTCAATGCGTTTTCCCACGAGGGACATGACAGTACTCCGGGGTCGCTCAAGACAAATCATGGTGGAGTCGTTCAAGCGGGTAAAGTGTTCAATCTAGAATACGTGGTGGTCGGATCAGAAGTTAAATTATATCCGGCAAGTCACGAAGGTGTAGATTTGTCGGTGAATGAAGTTACCGTAGCGGTAACTTCAAAACTTCCAAAAGGAAAAGCAACGGTTTTAAAAACCGACGTGATCAATTCAGCTATTGTCACAAAAGTGGATTTTCAAAAGGCTTATCGTCTTGAAATAAACGTTGATGCCAGTTTTAAAAACCAAAAAAGCACATTTAAATTTCAAGTTGAAAAATAAGACATATGAATTTTAAGTTTTTCTCAGGAATTTTTTTAGGACTGATTTTATCGATAAAAACCTACGCGCTGGTTGGTGCGGACGATCTTTTTAGAACGGTAGAAGCCAGTCATCAAGAAATCTTAGCTTTACAAAAAAATAGCGAATCGGCCAAGGCTTCCGGTCAGGCCGCTTTTTCTGGATTTTTGCCGACGTTTTCAGTTGTCGGTGGGTGGCAAAGTAATCGAGTCGATAATCCCTATGAAACCGAACGAGGGTATAACGGCTACATCGAGGGAAGATTGAATATTTTTCGGGGTTTTAAAGATGCCTCATTTAAAAGTCGATTACAATTAGCCGGTGAATTGGCATTGATTGATTTAGAACTTAAAAAGCGAGAAATTCGTTTTGAACTAACGGAGGTTTTAACTGATTTAATTATTTTGCATCAGCTTCAGGAAATAATACTGGAAGAGCTTTCGATTAACAAAACTCAAAAGCAAATGGCGCAAAGAAAAGTTTCCGCGGGCATGACAAGTAAAGTGGATAATCTTGAATTTGAACTTCGAGAAAGTGAAATCATGTTGGAACAAAAACACGTCGATCAACAGCATGAAGAAAGTCATCAAAAATACTTTTCCTTGACCGGGGTGGCGCTTCAGGACAGCGACGTCAAAAAAGTTAATTTTAGTTCCGAATCCGCATTTTCGAATCTGAATAAAAAAGTAAATTTGAGTCAAACCTTGCAATATCAAAAAGCCAGCCTGCTTCAAGCCCAGGCCGAGTATTCAAAAAATGAATTGAAATCTGATTTTCTACCGACCTTAGATTTTACCTACGCGGTGGGAAGAATCACTCCGACCGAAGAAAATCAGTTAAAACTGAATGAATCAAAATACGGAGTTCAATTAACAATTCCACTGTTTTCAGGATTAGACACTTATTATAGAACTCGATCAGCCTCATTTTTAAGTCAATCATTAGAAAATAGCAAAAACCAAGCTCGAAATACGAGTCAAGCAGATTATGAAATTCAAACTGCAAAGCTCAATGAACTTAATTTTGCATTTCAAATTAACGAGAAAAAAATTTCGAATTCCGAAAAGTATTACAACTTAACTTTGGCCGAATATAAGCGTGGCATTAAAAATTCTCCGGATCTGGTCAGTGCCACGGATCGGTACTTTTCGGCGAAAAAGAAAAAATTAGAAATTCAAAAAAACCTTGAACTGGTCAAAGTAAAGATTGAAAACTATAATTAGATTTGAGGAATAGTCATGTTTGAAAATCAATTTACAATTGAAGGTATGACGTGTCAGTCCTGCGTAGAAAAAGTTACGGAAAAAATACGAAGCCTACCGCATGTGACAAAGGTTGTTGTCAGTTTAGAAAACAAACAGATCCGTACAGAATCAAATATTAATGTTAATCTTGATCAAATTAAAGATGCGCTTATCAATTTTCCTAAATATTCTGTTTTTGAAACCGCGTCCAAAGTTTCTAATCCACAACAGTCCATTTTTAAAACGTACAAACCGCTCATTGTGGTTTTCAGTTTTATTTTACTGATCAGTCTCAGCTTTCAAATCAGTCAGTCGGTTTTTGATTATCATCAATTTATGAATCATGTGATGGCGGGATTTTTTCTGGGATTTTCTTTATTTAAATTTTTAGATTTAAAAGCGTTCTCGGAATCTTTTTCTTCTTATGATCCGCTAGCTCAAAGAAATTCAAACTATGGATTTATTTATCCTTTTATCGAATTTACTTTAGGGATCATGTATCTTAATCAGTATGCGCTTTTTACCGCAAATATGATTACAATTATTATTCTGACCATTACCACAGGTGGTGTAATAAAAAGACTTCAATCGAAATCTACTTTTCAATGTGCCTGCTTAGGCACGGCCTTTAGTTTGCCACTGTCGTATGTCACAGTGACTGAGAATATCGTTATGATCTTGATGGCTTTTTATGGACTTTTGAATTTAACTTAAATTAAACCAACAAGAACGAAATTGGCTCTCGTTGGTATCAAAATCACTGCATTTTTGACATACTTTGACAACTTGCTGCGCATTTCTGGCAAGCTTCTGCACAGGCTTTCATTTGCTCATCGGAATCTTTCATCGCTTCGCAACTTTTTGCACAGGCTAAGCAAATCTCTGAACAAACACCGCAAATCGATGAATGAAATTTAGATTCTCTTAACATAAATTGAGCTGAAAGATTACAGATGTCAGCACAATCTTGCAAAAGCTTAATGTGCTTTGCTTCGGCATGTTGACTACCTTTGGTTAAGCATTGATCGATGGTTCGTGTACATATCTGGTAGCAATCTAAACAGTTCTGTATACAGATCTGTAGTGCCGGTGAAATGTCTTTAAGCACAGTTTGTGAACTTGAATTCGTTTGTGTTTGCATAAATCCTCCTTGGATTAAACTGACGAGTTGCAAAATGATGTCCAAAAATGAAAGTAATTTAACTAATTACCGATTTTTTGGAATGAACCGTCTCATTTCATTATTTATTTCCGATGGATTTTCCAACATGATTTGGTGCTCTCCATTTATAGAAATAATTTCTTCTTCCGGGCATAATCCTACATCGATGAAGAATATCAATTCTTTCATTGAGAACACGTCAACTTGACTCGTACACGGGGCGAAATGACCCCCTAAGTATTCACAGATCTTTCATGCGAATTGTGAGCACGGGCCCTTTCATGCATGAGAAGACCATATTCTACCAAAGGTGGCTTTTTGTGAACAAACTGATTCTATTTTGTATAAGTTTAATCGTTTTCAGCGCTTGTCAGAATAAGCCGACAAAAACTGAGGAAGTTGATGACGGATTTATGCCGCCGCCTATCTGGAATAGTTCTATGCAAAACATGAAGCAAACTATGATCTCCCTTCAGCCGTATATTTTTAATAAAGTTCTTTTCAATGACCAGGATAATTTTCAATTTCTTTCCAAAAGTATACACAAATTAGCGATCGAATCCGCCAACATTAAGCATGATCCGATGATTTTAAATCGCGATCCAACGGTGCGATTTGTAGCCCACCAGTTTGCCGATGAATTGCAACGTGCGGATGAAAATTTCAAAGGATCCTGGAAAGAGTATTCCAGATCCCAATTGGTTAAGGTCACCAGTTATTGCTTAGAGTGTCACACCAGACTTCATCAGGGTCCAGCTTTTCAAAAAGATGATATGGAAGCACCTTTTATGAAAACGCTTCCGGTGGCTGATCAGATTGAATTTCAAGTCGCATTTCGTAAGTATGACTCAGCTTATAAGATGGTTATAGAAAATTTAAGTGGAAAAATAAAAAACAAAGAATCAAATTTCAAAATAGATCGCGTGGTTCAGCTAGGGCTTTTAATTTCGGTGCAGTATTTAAAGGACATCGAGAAAACTTTAAAAATCACTCAAGCCATTGATCACAATCCATCAGTTCCTGCGTATTTGAAGCAATCTAATGAAATGTGGAAAAAATCCATCGAGAATTGGAGTCACCAAGGAAACATAAATACCCTAGTTCAAATTAGATCTTTGGTAAGTGGTCGTATCAGTGAAATTGAAGACATGCGGGCGATATCAGCTTTGTTGCAGCTTTTGACCAATGATTTAAATCAAGATGAACTCGGTGAAGCGTTAATGCTGACCGGTCAAAGCTATGAGGCCCTGCATGCCATTTCCGTCATGTCTCTGGATGAAAATTATTATGAATCTTGTATTCGAAAAACACCCGAGACGAAATGGGCCCCGATTTGTCTTAAAAAATTAACAGATTCTTTGGTCATGGGGTATTCAGGTTCCGGTGGAACGCGCATACCTTGGCACGTTACAGCTCATCTAGAGGAACTTAAAAATGTGATTAAAAAATCTGAGGCGAATAAATAAAAAATTTAAATTTAAGGAGAAAATAGATGTCTAATTATGTTGTTTGGCTGGATTCGCAAGATGCTCATTTGTTTAATTTAAAAAATACGGGAATTGAAAAGTCACATATTCATAAAAGTGAAATGAATAATCACCGCACTCCCTTGAAAGATATGCATAAAGACAAAAATGCAGATCCGTATTACCATCATCTAGCAGAAAAGCTTAAAGATGCCGAACAAATTTTATTAATGGGCCCGGGCTTAGCTAAAAATCATTTTAAATCCTATCTGGATTCACATGCGACGCATACTTTGGCTCCGAAAATCATCGGGGTGGAAACAGTTGAAAAAATGACAGAGAATCAAGTCATGGCGGAAGCTCGAAAATTTTTTAAACATTATGATTTGTTTCATACCTCGATCTGAGACACAATTAAGATTAATTGATTCTAAATCAGCTTAAACATTTGATCTAAAATCACCAAGGATCCAATACTCAGAACGAAGTATCCAAACCAGCGTTTAAGTGAATTCTCATTTACTTTTGACGAATAAAATTGACCGGTGACAATTCCGAAAATTCCGATGGCCGCAATTTT
>JACMMZ010000033.1 GCA_014378775.1 Pseudobdellovibrionaceae bacterium | reverse complement strand
TCATCGCAACGAGCCCGGAGTACTGAGTGAAATTAATGGCTACATATCTGAAGCCAAAGCCAACATTCAAGCGCAGTATTTATCGACCGATTCAAAAATCGGTTATTTGGTTGTCGATTTAGAAATGGATAAAGCTATCGGATCAGAATATGATTTGGTGGAAAAAATTCAAAAATCTGAACGCAGTATCAAAACCCGATTGGTGTTTTGATTGAAAGGGATAATTGCCGTTCTCACGTTAGCTTTGAGCACTCTCAGTTTCGGTGGCGAAAAAACCAGTGATGTTGATATGCGAGTCATGATCATGGATCAAAATTTAAGGGAAGATCAGTTTCCTAGTTATGTTAAATTTGATTCAACCAAACCCAAACTTGGATTTAGTCGCGAACGGCGAGATTCGCAATTTGAAAAAATCAAATTAAGTTTGTACGTTGATCAATTGGAGATGGATGAGCTGGACCGTGATCTTTTGTATTTAGCGCTCAAAAATTATCAGTTTGAACGTCTGGTCAATAAATATCCTCGGATTCCTGCGGAGGTTTTGCAGTTTGCAAAAAATAATTTTATTTTTTAGTTTAATCGCTTCGACAGTAGATGCGGGAACTCCTCCAAAGCCTGTGGCATTGTTTTTGGATTGTAATATTGGAACACATTATTCAAATGCCATTCTTCCTGCGATGAAAAAGCGGGGAGAGGAAATAATCGTTATAAAATGTAAAGACTTTCCAGCCAAAATGGCAGAACTAGCAAAGCAGAACGTATACGTTAAAACTCTGTTTGCTTCCGGACACGACGGCGATGGATCAGTTCATGGCGATAAGTACGGAGAAGATAAAGGTACATTTGATCCGGTTTCTGATATCGGAGAAATTAATAAAAAATATCCTAAACTTTTCTCTCAGGTCCAAAGCTATTATCCCTTAGGCTGCTACACCACGGCGCCTTCGAATTTGCAGCAGTATGTTTATTGTATGCCAAATTTAAAATTCGTAGCCGGGTTTTACGGAGCCGCTCATTCGGCTCACCGAAAAGTTGCTCAAGACTACTTAATTAATCTGCTTGAAGTGGAAGATGAAATTATTCAAGCGAAAAACGCCGCCGAATTTAATTCGATCACTCAACGCCTGTCGAGCCTTAATTCAGATATCAACATGGGCTTGTATCGAAACTTTGCCTGTAAAGCCAGTGGCGACGACTACAAAAAACAAGAGCTCAAGGGTTGGGGTTTGACTATTGATAAAAAGGACACAAACGTTAATCAGTTCGTCAATTTTAGTAAATCTGAATGTCAGTCTCTAAAACCGAAATTAGAAGAAAACTTAGCTAAATATCTAGAATATGATGAAGCGAGATTAGATATTCCTCGCGAAACAAGTTCGGGTCCGCTTCGTGCGCTTTATAGTTTTTTCCGTCAAACTGAATACTGTAAGTATGTCATGAAAGATGCCACTTTCGATCGTTACCCTTACGGCGATTGGGTTTTTTCATTATTATTTCACCGCACTTACCGCGAAAATTTTAAAATCTGGGCTCAAGCGGATTTAAGTAAACTCAAATCACAGCTAGCTGAAGAGCTTTCGCAAAACAAGTCATTGGAGGCCAAGCAAGTTTTACGTGACGCCCTGGCGCAAATCCAAATGATACGCAATGAAGATATGAAGACTTGGTCCATGGGAAAAATTAATGATGTTTCTGTAGATTTAGCAGAGGCCACTGCACGATTATTCAGTCTCGTTGCAGATAAAAAAATTACGCTCAAGGATGAGAACCTTAAAGTGACTTTGAACAAAATGTCGAAAAATTATACTGATCTTTTGGTTGATCGCAATGCTCCGCTTTCATGGCACGAAGTTGATCCGAAATCTCTGCCCGAGGAGCCATATCCGAAAAGGTCGAATTAAAATATCTTCCCCGGATTAATAATGTAATCAGGATCAAAAACTTTCTTAATTCCCTTCATCATTTCAATTTCAGCGGCGGAACGTGAATAATGCAGAAACGATTTTTTAGATAGTCCTACGCCGTGTTCAGCCGAAATGCTTCCGTGATTTTTTTCAATCGTTTGAAATACAAGTTCATCCACTTTACGACATTCCGTCACAAATGTTTCTTTGCTCATGCCGTCAGGGCGCAAGATATTAATATGCAGGTTTCCGTCACCAATATGCCCGAACCAAACCACGGTCCATGTCGGATAAGCGGTCGTTAAAATTTGATCCAGATCATGCATAAATTGGGGAACTTTAGAAATCGCAACCGCAATATCGTTTTTGTAAGGGGAAAACGGGGACAATGATTCACTGATATCTTCACGATATCGCCAAAAAGTTTTTTCCTGCGTTTCTGATTGCGAGATAACGCCGTCAACAATCCAGCCTTGCTCCATACCATGTTCAAACGTGGCCATGATTTTTTCTTCCGTTGTGTTATCGGGACATTCGAGTTCACACACCACGTAAAACTGAGCCACCGTTTCGAATGGACGCGGAAGCCCCGTCGATTTCAAAACATAACCTAAAGCTTTTTCGGAAAACATTTCATAGGCCTGAATTTGACACTGCTGTTTAAAGTAAGAAAAAACTTTCATAACCGATGACATTTGATCTAAGGCCATCACCAAGACTTTAACTGGCGGAAGTTTCGCGGCCAATTTGATAGTAGCTTTGGTAATAAAACCAAGAGTTCCTTCAGATCCAATAAACAAATGGCGAAGATCGTAGCCGGTGTTATTTTTCGATAGGCCCTGATTCAATTGAAGAACTTCACCTGTACCGGTGACAACTTCTAATCCCACCACCCATTCGCGTGTCATGCCGTAACGAACAACTTTAATCCCACCGGCATTGGTGGCAATGTTTCCACCCATCTGAGACGATCCACGAGCGGCAAAATCAACCGGATAATAATATCCATTTTTTTTGGCGAATTCTTGCAAGGATTCGGTAACGACACCGGGTTCAATTACAACCGTGCCGTCGATTTCGCTAAATTCAAGAATGTGATTCATTTTTTCAAAACTGACGACCACTTCGCCTAAAGTAGCGCAAGCGGCTCCGGATAAACCGGTGCGACCACCAGAAGGAACTAAAGATATTTTGTTCCTACGGGCCCATTGAACGATTTGCACCACATCTTCAGTGGATGTGGGGAATACAATAGCTGAAGCATTGATGTCGTAATAAGTGGTCCAGTCTTTACCGTAATATTTTAAAGATTCGGAATCGATTTTAATTTTGCTGGAATCTAATTTGAGATTTTCGGTAGGTAAATTCATAATGTGATCCCTTAGATGAAGTATTTTTTATCTCAGCGTTCGTACACGAAAGTAAGCGTAAAGGGGACAAAGACCCCAAGCACTTGTGATCAGCAAATAAATCCCGATCAAGTAAAACCACATTGGACCACCGGCCACAGCATAAATCAGCAAAATTAAACTGATAATGAATCGTAAAAAGCGGTCCCACTGGGCCATGTTACAAAGCATAAGGTAAAAATTATTTTTTCAACAGGCTTTGTAATTCACCGGCTTCGTACATCTCCATCATGATGTCGCTTCCACCAACTAATTTTTTATTGATATAGAGTTGCGGGATTGTCGGCCAATTTCCATAGTCTTTAATCCCTTGGCGAATAGCTTCATCATCCATGACATTCACGTCTTTAAACGGAACTCCAAGATCTTGTAAAATAGCGGTAGCGCGCGCTGAAAATCCACACATGGGAAATTGCTGCGTTCCTTTCATAAAAAGAACAACTTGGTTATCAGTGAGAAGGCTCTCGATTTTTGTTTTGATGTCTGACATATTTTCTCCGTTATTAAAAAATTAGTTGGTAGCCGTTTTTATAGTAAGCGCGTGAACTTCGCCGGTTTTTAATTCCGGACCAAAAGCCAGCATGACGTGTTGGTGCTGCTCTATCCGTGACAGACCTTGAAACACCGGACTTTTCACACTGACTTGCCAGTGGTCGGAAGTGCCTGTGAGGTCGTGAACGTGGATGTCTGCACCGGGATAAGTTTCTTGCAATCGTTGTCTCATTTGTTCTATGTTCATAACATGATTTTTACCAAATTGTCTCGTACGTTGCAAGAAGCTAAAGCAGCTTTTAAAGACTTAGCCTGGCTTTTATTTTTAAACGTCATATTGTACTTTTTTTTAAGATTATTCTTTGGAATTTGGAACTACAGCCAGTTAAAATCACTTTCAGCCGCGGAATGGCTTTTGGCTGGGCGGACTGGAATGCTGTTTGATTTAGCTATCGTAGCCCCGATCTGTGCTTTATTGATGATTTCTTCATTGCTAACCCCGCGCATTTTAAGAATCCTTATGATTTCACTTTTCTTAGTGGCTCACACGGTTCTTATTTTGTTCAGTATTGCCGATAGCGTCTTCATCAATTTTATGGGTCGCAGATTCACCGTGAACACCTTGTATTTGATCGGGGAAGGCCGTACATCCAATTTATTAGAGTACTATCAATTATTTATTTTCGCCGGTCTGATTTTAACTATTTATTATTATCTTTCATTTAAAATTCTCGAAAAAAAGAAACTGATAAATTTTAATATATTAACCAAAATATTTTTCACGATTATACTTTTGTGTTTAGCAGTGATTTTTGGACGCGGCGGCTTTCAATCAAAACCCATTAGCTTTATTAATGCGAAAGTTATTAATCATCCCTTTGCTCATCAATTAATTCTGAATTCAGGATTTACTTTTATAAAAAGTATTGGTCGCGATCAAGTCGAGCGCCTACATTACTTTGAAGATAGAGTCATGCTCGACCTATTAAATTTGAAACCTGATCTATATACTAAGTCCGCTGTTTCTCCGCAGAATTTGAATGTGGTTCTTATCATGGTGGAAAGTCTTTCATCAGAATACCTCAGTCCGCGCATCACGCCTTTTTTAACAGAACTGTCCAAAAAAGGGGTTTTGTTTAATCCAGCTTATGCCAACGGTCGACGTTCCGTGGAAGGTGTTGCTGCTGTTTTATCAGGAATTCCGTCATTGATGGAAGAATCATTTATCAATTCAGAATTTGCCACCAATGATTTCGTGGGGCTTGGCACCTTACTTAAAACGAAAGGTTATGAGACGAGTTTTTTCCACGGCGCTCAAAATGGAAGTATGCGCTTTGATTCTTTTACCAGAGCAGCAGGATTTGATCAATACTTTGGGAAAAATGAATTCGGCGATAACACTCAAGATGACGGCGCCTGGGGAATTTTTGATGAACCATTTCTGCAATTTACCTGCGATCAAATCGGTCGGTTCAAGACCCCATTTGCCACGGTCATATTCACGTTAACTTCGCATGTTCCCTATCATTTACCTTTAGATTTTAAACAAAAAATCGACGCTGGTGATCTCAAAAATGAAGCGCCGATGCTTAAGTCGATTCATTACACCGATCAGGCTTTAAAAAATTTCTTTGAATGTTCCAAAGATAAAAGTTGGTTCAATCACACTTTATTTATCATCATGGCCGATCATACGGGCCCTGGTTTAAAAGCTGATGGCAGTTTCCGGTCGAATTTTGAAATTCCTATTTTATTTTATAGTCCTGATCGGAAACGGCTTCAGGGATTGTCAAATCAGCAATTAGCCCAGCAAATCGATATTCTTCCGACCCTGACCGATCTAATGGGCATTTCATTATTAAATAAAAATCATCTCGCAAGATCTTTGTTTGAACCGGGTCAAAAAGTCATTCCTCTTTTTTCAGATCAGCGCTATGAACTCGTAACCGACATGGATCAAACAAAAAACGACGATCGACTTAAAGCCGTTCGTCAGTATTTTAGTGAAGGGTTGTATGATAACCGTTTGTATTACCCGAAAGGCGTAGGTCATTAATTTTTATGTCTGACGAATACTATTTCACCCCGGCCAGCGAATCGCACAGAAAAATTGAAAAAGCCAAAGCCAAAGAAATTCGGGAATCAGTCTGGTGGAAACAATTAGTAGGAAAAGGAACGTGTTATCACTGCGAGAAAAAATTTAAAGCCGGTGATTTAACCATGGATCATTTGATTCCCATTGCCCGCGGCGGAAAATCCGATAAGAAAAACTGCGTTCCGTCCTGTAAGGAATGTAACACTAAGAAAGGCTATAAAACTCGAGCTGAAATGGCCATGGATGAACTCAACAAAAAAGAGTCTACTTAAGAAGAGCTTTCGCCTCTTGAATCGTTTGATTTAATTTCTTGATGTAAGTGCCGCTACGGACCTGAAGACCTCTTGGCTCTTTAAATTTTTTCACAAATTCCTCAGATTGATCAATTGTAGATCTTAATAAAGCAAATGTGGAATCACTTCTGGTTTCATTTACTTCTGCAATGGCCACTTTTAATGATCTATCTAAACTTCGAATTTTATTATCTCCGTAAGAAAATTCCACTGAGGACCTCGCGTAACTGCGGGCTAAAGGAAAATCTTTGGTTTCCAGGGCCATGTTGATCGCGGGGTAGTAGAATGTAAATTCTTTGGGATAGAGATGTATCATTCGGTTGAAGACTTCCTGGGCTTTTTTATAATTTTCGGCTTTTTGTAAGTAATAGGTGTATGACAAATTAAGTGACCGCGAATCTTCCCCGTATTTTTTTAGTAATCTTTCATAGGATTCAATGGTTAGATCCGTGTAGCTTTTTTTCAAATCAATTCCTAAGGCGTAAATATCAGCTTCGGTAAAGCCTTCGTTATCGATGTACAAGGTGGATGGATTGACACGTGAAAGAAGTTCATTCAGGACTTCCTGCGAGGGTTTTAATTCAAACTGGGAAACCAGAGTAGAAACTGGCATTTTTTTGCGGTTATACTCAATATCACTTAAAATCTTTTTAGCTGCGGTACTGTTTAGAATGTCTTTGTCTTTTTGTTTTTGTGCTTTTAACAAAGTTATTTTCAAATCTAAATTTTCCGGATCTAAAATGATTCCCGCCTGAGCAAGCCGAATCACTTTGTCGGAGTCATCGGCTTCATCTGCTTTCTCGATGGATTTTTTTATCAGAGCCATGATTTTTTCTTGATTGGATTTTCCATCCGTAATTAAAGCCTCATTCATTTTTGCTGTAATCACAGCGGTGGGATAAAACCCCACGATGCGGTCGATCTCATCACCGGCCTGATTATCTTGAACCTGCGCCATGATTAAAGTGGGGTATCCGCCGACTTTATATTTTGATTTAAGCGCCCAAGATTTTTCGCTGTCGGCATCCATTTTCAGTAAAACAAAGCGCTTTGCCGCCTGTTTAAATTCGACCCCGGAGAAAACCAATTCATCTAATTGATTACAAGGCGGGCACCAGATCCCAAAAAAATCGATCAAGATCGGTTTCTTCAGTTTTGTAGCTTCTTTAAGCGCTTCTTCTTCCGCATTCACCCAGAAACCGTGAGCATTTTTTTTCGCGATCGAATTAATTGTCGTTTTCAGAGGAGGATGAGGCTTGGCAAAGCTTTGAGAAAAAACGTAAAAAGGAGTCAGAAAAGTTAGAAAAATGACGCTTAAAAGGGGGTAAAATCGTGGATATTTCATGGCTTTATTGTTGGCTTGAATGAGGCTTAATGCCAAGCTTAACGATTTGCGTTAGAACCAATAGCTTGATTTTTGGAGCTAAAAACCTCTCAAATGAAAAAGTAGATACATATATGAGATGTAAAGAGGTTTGAGTTGAGTAATAAAATCACCAAGAGTAGCACCGCAGAATATTTCGCGAAAAATCTGCAGCAAGTCGGTTTTTCTTCACCTTTGAAAGCGGTTTTAACTACCCTTAAAGAGGCCGTAGATAATTCCTTGGATGCTTGCGAGCAGTTTGAGATTTTGCCTGATTTAGAAATCCAAGTAACCAAAGTAGGAACAGGATCGACAAAAAATACAGATTTAATTAAAATCATTGTGGAAGATAACGGACCCGGCATTGATGCCGATGATTTAGCAAAAGTTTTTGGCGAGTATTTAGCCTCTTCGAAGTTTGGTAAAGGACAATGTTCTCGTGGACAGCAAGGCATAGGTATTTCAGCTGCAACCACCTGGGCGCAAATGACTAATGCCAAAGGTGCCCAGGTCATTTCAAAAACAAAATCGATGAAGAAAGCGATCTCAGCCCAGGTCGACGTTGATATTAAAACCAACACCGGAATTCTTAAAAATAAAGAGATGGTTGAATGGAAAAAACCGCACGGCGTGCGGGTTGAATTTATCTTAGATGGCCGAATTCAACTTAACGGTGACGGGGGATTGCTAACCTACATCGAAGGCACGATTTTACTTAATCCACATATCGCGATGAAATATAAATTAGCCGATGGCGATTGGGTCAAAGTCGAACGAGTCAGTCAAGTTTCTCCCGAAATTCCGGAAGCTACCTTGCCTCATCCACATACTTTTAAGCTAGGTGAATTTATCACTCACTCTCATTTGTACGGAAAAATCACTTTATCAAAATTTCTTAAAACTGGATTTTCGCGCATCTCGGATCAAGCCATCACAGATTTTACGAAAAAAGGCATGCCGAAAAATTTGTTAGAGAAAGCAGTTACGTCTTTATCCGATGATGATTTTAAAAAAGTTTTCCAAGCTATACAAAATACTGATTTGATGGCTCCCTCAACGAAGTCGGTTTTAACCGTCGGGGAAGAATCACTTTCAAAATCGATTAATCGCCTAGGCCAAGTGGATTTCTTTTCGGTGGTGACCCGAAAGCCCACTATTTGCGATTTCAAACCCGTAGTGATCGAAGTAGCCTTAGCCCGCTTCATCAATCGTGGCGAAGAAGCTTCGCCCGTACAATTACTTCGATTTGCCAATCGAGTTCCGTTACAGTTTGATAAATCCGGTTGTGCAGTGACCTGGGCGATTGAAAGTGTAAATTGGAAATCCTACGGACTAGGTCAGCCCAAAGATTCTCTTCCGCAAGGACCCTATGTTTTTGCCGTTTCTGTTGTATCACCGTTTATAAAATTTAAAAATGCATCTAAGGAAACCATTGATGGATCTGAGGAGCTGGTGGAGGAAATTCGCCGGGCTTTGATGCAAGCAGGTCAAAAACTTTCAAAGCATATTCGTCACGAAACGAAAGAAGCCGATTTAGAACGAAAATTAGCGCACATCGAACAATTCGGTCCGATCCTGGTTGAAAAATTAGTTAACATCGTCGGCGCGAGTGAATCGCGAAAGAAAAAAGCCGAAGAAGGTTTAAAGAAAATCTTGGGGCGGGATTCAGCCAGTGCGGTTAACGAACTTGAAGAAGCTCAATCGAAATTAGCTATTCACAAAATGAAAGAAGCGAAAAGATCTGGCGTTCCAGAAGACGAAATGGATCTGGTGATTGAAGAAAACAAAGCCAGCAGCAAGTCATCGAAACAGACTAAAAAACCTAAAAAGTAATTAAAGGGAAGTCCCATGTCATTAATGCGAGTCCGAGAATTAAAATTAGACATTCCAAAAGAAGCTAAAAATTTGGCCGAAAGAATGTTAAAAGATTTAGAAAATTCAAAACGGCCCTACCTGGAAGCCGTTAAAACATCATTAGATAATTCCGAATACAGTTCCAAAGTCGGTTATTTGACTCCGGGGGATAAAGTCGTTCGAACTGAACTGAATGTTTCTTCGGTTCAAAAATTAGCGCGGGTATTATTTATTCTTGAAATTTTACTCAGAAATATCAAAGTGGGTGCGGTGAATACGAAACGGGAACTTTACTATATTTGTAAAGGCACGATCCGAGGAAGTACGCGCTACAAGCCTTTAGATTTTGAAGATCAAAATGAATCCGATTCCATTATCGATTTTATCGGAGATATGCTCGAAGTGTATCGTGAAGAATTAAATTGTTTCGCTAACGATCGCGGTGGGCAAACCTATTCGCAGCAATTAGTCGTCACCGAAACTCTAAATGACGGTGAAAAAGCCACGATTGATTTATCCACGCTTGGAACCTCTCCGTTTCAACCTAAAAACAAACCGCAGTCTTTAAAATTGAAAGCCAAAAAGAAAATTGATTTTTGTTTGGTGGTCGAATCTGAAGGTACGGCGGGTACTTTGCAGGCCATGGGATTTACCAAGCGTAATAATTGTATTTTGATGGGTGCTCAAGGAGTTCCGTCAAACGGTGTGCGCGGTTGGTGTAAATTAATTGAAAATCAACTTGATGTTCCAATGTATTTTTTCGGAGATCTGGATGCGTACACGATTCAAAATATCTTCCGCACGCTGAAAGCTGGATCGGCTGCCTCCTTAATTCGAAACAGTGATTTTAGTGCGCCGAATGTTCGATTTCTCGGAGTTTTACCGGGGGATATTAAAAAATATGATCTTCACACTTACAAAGTTAAAGAATCTGATGCCGGTGATGCCCGGGCTTTGAAAAAAGCCAAAGATGCTTTAGAAAACGATCCATTTTTTAAAGATAAGAAAAATAAAGATTTATCAGATATCTTAAGATGGCTGTTGAAAGAAAAAGTTCGTTGCGAGCAGCAAAGTTATTTCTCGGTGGATCCAAATGACCCGATTAAGACAGAAAAAATTATTTTGGAAAAGATTCGTAAAGGCGACTACGTCTAATCTAAAGCCAATTATGATAAAGTTCATGTATTACATTTCCTTTTTATTTCCGGCTTTGACGGCGCGTAAAGCGCTGCTCATTTTTTTAAAACCTAAAAAATATCAACGGCCTGCAGCAGAAGAAATCTGGTATGCCTCGGCTCGAAAAAGAAAACTAATTTCTGGTTTGGCTATTAATGAATGGGGAGTCGAAGGAAATCCAAAAGTCCTATTGATCCATGGCTGGGGAGGCCGAGGATCGCAAATGGGAGCCTTCGCTGAGCCCCTATCAGTCGCTGGTTACCACGTCATCGCTTTAGATGGTCCGGCTCATGGCGAGTCCCCGGGAGAGGAAACTAATGCCGGAGTATTCTCCCGCGCTTTGCTTTCAGCTCAACAGGAATTAGGTGAAGTTCATGCCTGCATCGGGCATTCATTCGGAGGTGGTTGTGCGATCTTAAGCGCAAGCTTAGGCATGAAGGTTCATAAGCTGATCACAATTTGCAGTCCTTCAGATTATGCCAAAGTGGTTCAAAACTTTTTGGATTTTGTCAAATTAAGTCCCTGGTCACAAAAAATCTTTTACCAAATTTTAACCGTGAAAGCGCAAATGAAGCTGGAAGATATCCACATTGCGGGCTTAGGAAAAAATTTAAATACACCTGTTCTTATTATTCATGATAAACACGACAAAGAAGTTCGATACCAAAACGCTTTGAATTTGCATCAAGCCTGGCCGGCGTCCGAATTGATGACCACCGAAGGCTTAGGTCATCGTCGCATCTTAAAAGATAAATCAGTTATCGATCGAGTCATTGAATTTATAAATAAAAAGTAGGGATTAATGAGTCAAAAAAAATTAGTGATCTTAGTTCTTGGAGTTGTTGTTTTTATGGTGGTGCTTAAAATCGGATTATTATATCGGACTAACGAAGATGTTTTCCGAGATGAGCTTCCTGTAGCCCAGATCACATCTACGTTGCCGGCAGAACTGGAAGCCTTGAGAAATAAAATCCTGGATAGCAGTTTAACCGATGAAGAGCGATTTATTGCCATTGATGCTATGACCGAGCATGAAGATAAGGACCTGGCCATCGTGACCTTGGAAAAACTAGAAGAGACTCAGAAAACAACATCGATCGGAGATCGCTTGCGCCGGGCCGTCGTTTCATTACGTTTGAATAAACCTATTGAAGAATTAAAGAAAAATGAAAAGTAAATTTCTTCAATTAAAACGTTCAATATAATTACACCGCTGACAAAGATCTTCTACTAAAATGCGGTCCTGAAATCCCTGGCGCAAAGCTACAGCGCGTGGGCTTTTTAAAATAGTCAAAATATCTTGGTGGTTCAGATCACCCAAAGGGATAGCCGCTTCTTTATCTAAACAGCAGGGAACAACTGTTCCATCAGCCAGAATTCCAAAGTGCGATTTTAATCCCAAGCAAGTTCCGCGGGTATCCAGCACCGGTAAGTTTAAAGCCGGCCAAGTGAATTCTGTGTCGTAATGAAGATAAAGTCGATTTTTAATTTTAATACTTTTTTCTGATTTCACATCGATATTTTTATCGATCGTTACATTGTAGTAATTCTCAATGCGACCTAAGATCGAAGTATTTTTTTCATCCCGGCCGCGAGGTTCGCTTAAATTCCACAGCCGGTAGTTGATATACAGATCAGGTCTTCTTAAAAATGCCGCTTCGGTGTAATGAAAAATTTTATCTAAATACATGGTCGGATCGCGGTCGGGAAAATTGTCGTTAAAGCTATGCAGCGAAAAATTAATCTGACGAATAATGGGATGAAGCAACGTTTCTATTTTGTCCTCACGAAGCAAAACTCCGTTGGTAACAAAAAAGACGGGTGTTTTGAAACGGGCACAAATTTCGATAAACTGGGAAAGCTGTGGGTGTACTAAGGGATCTCCCATAAGATGAAGACACACTTGGTCGGTTAAAGGTGAAACTTGTTGAATGATTTTTTCGAATAAATCAACCGACATCATTTTCTTGTCGCGAATCACTTCGGGACAAAAACTGCACTGAAGATTGCAGATATTACTGATCTCAATGTTAATTTTAGAAAAGCGTTTTGTTTTTTTATTCAAGTCTCTAGTTTGCACTGTGACTCCAGAGGTGTCATCTCAAATAAAGCTTTGACCGGAAAGCAGGTAACGTTTATTTTGTTGATCAGGAGAATCTATGAAAAAATTCATTTTAATTTTATCCGCGCTAACTTTTGCAACCACTCTGACGGCCCAGGCGCTGGAACTTAAAACTCAAAATGAGGAATACGGTTCATCTGATAAAAAATTCGTAGGCTATTTAAGCCAACCGAAAAATATTTCAAAGTACACGCCGGCGATTTTGATCGTGCACAACTGGATGGGATTGACGGACGAAACAAAAAAACAAGCCGATCGTTTCGCGCAATTAGGTTACATCGTCTTCGCCGCAGATATTTACGGTAAAGGCCAAAACCCGAAAGATGTTAAGGGAGCTGCCGAATTAGCCGGTAAATTTAAGAAAAATCGCAAACTTTTCCGGGAAAATTTGATCGCGGCTTTAGAAGAATTGAAAAAACAAAAAAATGCTGACTCTAATCACTTAGCCGTAGTTGGTTACTGCTTTGGGGGAACCGGCGCCATTGAATTAGCCCGAACTGGTGCTGATGTTGCCGGCGTCATCACTTTTCATGGGGGACTCGACAGTCCGACGCCAGCGGATGGAAAAAACATTAAAGGTCACGTGCTGGCACTTCACGGAGCAAACGATCCCTACGTCGCTATCCAGGATTTAACAGCTTTCGAAGATGAAATGAAAAATAATAAAATTGATTTTCAACTGATCAAATACGGAAATACGGTGCATTCATTTACCGAAAAAGCGGCCGGGGATGATAACTCTAAAGGAGCCGCTTACAATCCAACGTCCGATATGCGTTCTTTCAAAACTGCGGAAAATTTCTTGTCTGAAGTGTTTAATAAGAATAAATAGTTCTTACGAATGTCTTATTTAAAGGCCGGTTTAAGAATTTAACTGTCTTAGTCACAGCTTGAATCGTAAGATTAAGTAATGAAATTAAAAACAATCGTCATTTGCTCATTAAGCTGCACTTTGGTCGGGGCGATGCTCGGCCTTGTGTTTTTTGAAAACAAAATAGATTTCAGCTCTCTAGCTCAGGCCCCCGCTGGGCCCACTAAAAATATTTGTTCCATTACAATTAATTCAGATGATGAAATTAAAACATTTAAACAAAAGCTTTCGTCCGATGGCCGATTTCAGTTCACTGAACTTACAAGCAGTAGTGAAAAGTGGTTTGACCAAGCTTGCAGCTCAAATGTGCAATGTGATGTGTTGATTATTTCCGGACATTTTGGACGAACTTTTTTTGGTCGTTCGGGTAATATTTTAACTCTGTCTGAGATCGAATCTAAAAGTTGCTCTAAAACGTGTCGGGGGATTTTAGAACAGCCAAAAGAAATTTATCTTTTCGGTTGCAACACTTTAGCCGGTAAAGGCCCCGCATCGCGCACGGCCGATCAGTACCTGCAAGTTTTAATCGAAGATGGTTTAGAGCGAAGTTTTGCGGAGCGAGTCGTCGAAGCCCGTTACGGACCTTCAGGCGAACTTAATGTCAGCAGTATGCGACGTGCTTTTTCTGGAGTTCCGGTCATCTATGGATTTTGTGACAAAGCTCCGTTGGGCCCAGAAACCGGCCCCGTACTACAAAAATATTTATCCGGAAAATCCAAGAATGATTACTATGATCGCTTAAATAGACTAGAAGGCGTTAAAAAAACATTACAGCCCTACTCGCTGACAACTATGCAGCAACTCATTGATGGACCTCTTGCCAATTCATTTAAATCCATCGGTCGCTGTTTTAAACAAGTCTCCGGGGTTGCCACCACCGATGAGATAGCAAATCGTATCTGTGAAGTCAGAGACACCCAAAAGCCCATCGAAACACGAGCGCGAGATTTGAATTTTTTAATGAGATCAGACGAAAGACTCAGTTATATCGAACTCTGTAATGATTTTTTTGCTGAAATGAGCAAAAAAGCGCTGACTCCCACGGAACTCTCGGCTGTCGCCGAAATTAAAAAAAACCAAAAACTGCGTGATGATTTAGAAATGCTTTTAGATAAAGTAACATTTTTTCTAGGTTTTGATTATGGAGTCCTCGGAATAAGACTGGGACTGGATCAACAAAAAGTGATTCCTGTTTTAAGTCGTGGCTTTGTAAAGATGGTCACAAAGGGATTAACTCAAGAAGAGATCAATTTGATGATTAATTTAGACTTTAGAAATTCGTTTAAAGATTATATTCGAATTAATTTTGAAGCGATCAATTATCCGATGACGTGGAGTAATGGACATTCGATTGAAGCGATCGGTTTGACAAAAACGCAGGATGCACAGATCATCAATCATTTGCAAAAAATGCTTTCCACATCTGCGCCTCAGATAAAGCGTCAGCTTTTAGGAACTTTGATTAAGCTTAATGCTGTCAACATTGCCATGAAGAGCGAATTGATTTCGATGCTGTACGCCCCGCAGACCGATACCCGGGCCAACGCCATCCGTGCGCTGGGAACGATCAAAGTTTACGATGAAAAAATCGTAACAGAAATCATTGCTTTGATGAACCGTGAAACCGATGGTTGGACTTTAAAAAAATCCGCTCTTTATTTTTCTGATGTTCCATTTGATAATCCCTTAATTCAAAATCATCTCACTAAAAGTTTAAGTCATCCGAATGCAGAAGTTCGACAATATTCGGCTTTAGCATTAACCCATCGTCAATTAAAAGATGATGAAGTGTTTAAAGCCTTAGTGCTTGGGTTGAAAGATTTAAACAGTTCCGTTAAATTGAATTGTCGTTTTGCACTTCAGAATAACCGGCAAATGATTTCTGCATACTTAGCCAGTCAGATTCTTACCGAGCTTCCGGAAGAATACAAACTGATCTTTAGCAATTAAATAAAATCAATTTGGGGAATTTAGCCTCATTTAAACGACCAAACAGTAATAATTCCCTTGTTTTGCTACATACTATTTTTTGTTATGTCATTCCTCTGGCTACGATCTATACTGGGGTTAGGTTGCGTTAAAGCGACTTTAGTTTTTCGCAAAAAAAAATACAACAGTGGGAATCAAATGAAAAATGTAGAATTTGCAAATTTAGGAAAGTACCTTAAAGAAAAGCGAGTGAAAGCGAAAATGACTCAAACGGAACTTGCGGACACGTTGGGTAGTGTTCACACGCAATTCGTTTCAAACTGGGAACGTGGTCTTTGCGCGCCACCTGGACATTGCTTCCAAAATCTGATCGGAATTTTGAAATTAAATCGCGCTGACCTGGTTATAGAGATGTTAGAAGATTCGAAAAAAATTATCGAATTAAAAGTTTATAATAAAAAACCATCTCGCTCGAAAACGGTTTAAGTTTAAAAAATTGATCCATTTTTTATATTGGATTGATTAAAACTTATTTTTTATTTTTTTGACAAAATTTTATTCGCTCTAGCATCGGCGATGAAAGTGAATCGTGATAAAGTCCGT
>JACMMZ010000228.1 GCA_014378775.1 Pseudobdellovibrionaceae bacterium | reverse complement strand
TAACCTTTTTTCCAAAGCTCGCCGAGCGGATTAAACAAATCGCCGGAACGCTTTCTGGCGGCGAACAGCAAATGCTAGCGATTTCGCGCGCGCTGATGAGCCAACCTGAATTTTTATTATTAGATGAACCATCACTTGGTTTAGCTCCGGTTATTATCGATCAGATTTTTTCGAAATTTGAAGATTTAAAAAAACAAGGCCTGGGATTACTCATTGTAGAACAAAACGCGATCCTGGCGTTAGAGATTTCAGACCGCGCCTACGTATTAGAAACGGGAACTTTGACTTTATCTGGTACCGGCGCCGAACTGTTGCACGACCCGCGCGTGATCGACGCTTATTTAAGTTAATTTATTTTTTATTCCTTTAATTTTGAAATTTTATCCAGATCTACACGAGTTAAATCACGCTCGACAATCAGCATATCTTCGAAATGACGATCGTATAGAATGTGATTTGATAAATACATTTTGGCGGTATGGATTGACTGCGAAAAAGTTTGATCTGTTCCTGAAAATGAAACCATAAACTCCCCGTGCTTCGATTCCAGATCGGCATGGGACAAATTAAATAACGGACTATCTTCATTAATTTCGTGCGAAACTAACCAGTTCAAGAAAAAGACCGCGTTAAAATCGCGGGCTAACTTAAGATCTTTCAGAATCCGAAGATTCGTGCCTTCAGGCGTTTTGTGATCAAGCATCACTGTCATGTGTACGCGGGCATTGATGATGGTATTGATTCGTGAATTAGCCAATCGAAATACGAGACTTCGCTTTCCCATATGATCAGAAATTAAGATTTGCTCGCTGAATACCAACTTGGCCGAAGGCCGCGCAAAACGAACAAAAAACAGGCCTGAAGTCAAACCGATGCTCAGCATCCCCACCAGAGCTTGAATTGAAACAATCGTATTTGTAAAAAAACTGATCGGCGTAATCCCGCCGTAACCAATGGTTGAAAAAGTTTGCACGCTAAAGAAAAAACATTCGGTGAAAAAATCAACCGTACCTGCAACATGCTTTCCGGATAAACCGGCAGGGCCATATAAAAAGTAAATAAGACCAAAAATTAAATTTATTAAAAAATAGCCGACAGATATGTAAGACAAAAATCTGACCCAAGTCAAAGAAAGTAGATCGAAGTACATATCCTTCAAACCTTTTTTGGGTTCACTCTCACTCACTCGAATTTTTCTTTTCATGCCACCGTAAACGTAAGAAATATTTTTTAGTTTAACCCCCACTTTTTTTATCATGGGCGCCGAACCAAACCGACCGCATCATAGACCTTACCCAATGTAACCTGGGCACGTTGACTGGCCTTGTCCGCACCTTGTTTTAACACTTGATCTAAGTAATCACGATTTTTCATCAAGTCATCGTATTTAATTTTTACTGGAGCTAATGTTTCAACTACAAGATTGGCCAGATCCCCTTTAAGATGTCCGTACATTTTGCCTTCGTACTCTTTTTCTAAAGTTTCATAACTTTTTTTACTTAAGACTGAATAGATCGTAAGGAGATTTGCTAAGCCCGGTTTATTTTCAAGATCGTATTTTACGACGATATCTGAATCGGTTGTCGCTGATTTTATTTTCTTTTCAATTTTCTTGGCATCATCAATAACTGAGACAAAGTTTTTTTCGTTTTCATCCGATTTTGACATTTTCTTGGTGGGATCTTGCAGCGACATGATGCGCGCTCCGGTCTTAGCAATAAAAGGTTCCGGCATTTTTAAAATACCTTCGCCGTAACGATTACTGAAATAGGTCACCAAATCCCGACAGAGTTCGATATGCTGTTTTTGATCTTCGCCCACGGGAACCTTGTCTGCTTGGTACAATAAAATATCAGCGGCCATTAACGTCGGGTACGTAAACAGACCGGCATTAATATTTTTCGTGTGCTTTTCTGATTTCTCTTTAAATTGCGTCATCCGATTCAGATTACCCATCGGAGTTAAACACGATAAAATCCACATCAGTTCGGCGTGCTGATGAACATGAGACTGAGCAAAAATAATATTTTTTTGTGGATCTAAACCCAAAGCCACATACTGAGCTAAGAAACTGTAAGTGCGTTCTTTGAGAAGCTTGGGATCTTGCTGAACTGTCAGGGCATGAAGATCAGCTAAAAAATAAAGACAATCGTAATCATCTTGAAGCTGCGTCCAATTGTTGATGGCACCGATGTAATTTCCCAAAGTCAAATCGCCGGTGACGGTACTACCGCTCAAAATCGTTTTTTTCATATTTTTAAAAGTAACCTTTTTCCAATAAAAAAGCCACTCTTTCGAGTGGCCTTTCTGACGTTAACATGGCTTATTATTTACTTACGTTGAGCTTATTACCGCTTAAGTTGAATCACTTCATTCATGAGTTCATCTGAAGTCGTGATCGTTTTTGAATTGGCTTGGAAGGCGCGCTGATTGGTTATCATCTGCACGAACTCGCTGGCTAAATCCACGTTCGATCTTTCTAACGATTTGGCCATCAATGATCCGCGACCTGACATACGTGCGGCTCCGACTGAGGCTTCTCCAGAATCACGAGACTGCTTGAATAAATTTCCGCCGACTTTTAATAACGCTTCCGGATTTTCAAATTTGGCCAAGACTATTTGTCCTAAATCTAAAACTTGTCCATTAGAATAAGAAGCGGTCAAAATACCTTCGTCACTAAACGATAAGCCCGTGACCATTCCGGCCGAATATCCATCTTGATTCCAAGAAATAATATCTGACTCTTTACCGAATTGTTTTGTTCCTTCTAATCCCTTACCGCCTGATGCGATATCATCACCAAAGTTGATTTTAATTTTTTGATCTTGTTTTGCTCCACCGGTGAAGTTGAAATTTGAATCCGTTTGCTCTTGTGATTTTAACAAGCCATCTTCAGAAAAGCTTAATTTACCGGTTACGGCTTGTGCCAGCTGCTGACCTTCGGGTGCTCCGCCTTCGATATCTTTGCCATCCAGCATTCCGCGGTAACTCCACTCGCGGTTTTCACCTTTGTTAAAGAACACATTTAAAATGTGCTTAGCGCCTTGAGAATCGTAGATCTCAACGGCGGTCGCGTAGTCTGAAGTTTTATACGGATCTTTGGCGTCGAATTTTTTACCGCTAGCGATGGCACGAGAATCTAAATTAAGATCTAATTTAATTGTTTCGGTCTGAGAAGCATTAACTAATGCGTTCGGGAATTTCATGTCACCCATTTTAGTTTCAATCTTACCTTTTTCATTAGCTTGATAACATTGTATACGCTGTTTATCATTTGTTACCAAGAATCCGTCTTTATCAAAATGAAACGAACCATCTCGCGTGTAGCCGACTCCTTCAGAGCCTTTGACTTGGAAATAACCTTGCCCGTTAATTCCTAAATCAGTGGCCCGTTCGGTGTGATCTAAATTACCTTGAGAAATAATTGGATTAACCGCTCCGATGCGAACACCGCGACCCAATTGATTTCCGCCGTCGATGCCTCTTAAGCTTCGAGACATTATATCTTGGAATTCAGCGCGGGATGCTTTGAAACCTGTCGTGTTTGAGTTGGCAATGTTATCTGCAGTTACTCCCAAAGCTTCGCCTTGAGCTGTCATACCAGATACACCAGTCCACATTGATGATAAAATACCCATCAGATACCTCCATGTTTTTGTACAAATCATTCGTGATTTGTAGTTATTGTGAATGATTTGTACGTCGGACAAACCATTCTTGAAGGGCCCCCTCTACATTTTACCAAAGGCAATTTGTATATGAGGACCAGCCCTTAAATCTTTTTAAATCTAAATCATTACCGTACTATCGATGTTGGTAAAAACATTTTCTCGCATATTGTTTTTATCCATCACTGTTACTACAGTATTATTTTTTACGCTTACGATCAGTGCCGAATCATCCATTAAAACTAATGTATCCTTCGAACCTTTCGCCGCTGCTTTTTTTACAGCTTCATCTAACTTCTGCAATCTTTCAGGAGTATAACTAATCCCTCGTGATTGCATCCGCTCAATAGCGTGGTTAGAAAACTTCAGCCCATTCACTTTCTCTAGCACGCTTCCGTTTACGGAGGCCACGGCTGGAGTTTCCAGTGACTGAGTTAAAACTTCCTTAAACGACTCTGTTTCGCCGACCGGACTTGGGTTCACTTTCGTTGCTTTTGGAATCAGACCTTCAATGCGGCTCAGTTGGTTTGCCAACTGGCTGGCTGTATTCATCTTTTCCATCACAACGTTCCCGAAGGTGGTGTTGGTTTATGATCTTGGGACTCTTCGCCTTTGCTTTCTGCTTTGGAAATTTCTCTTTCGACTTTTCCTAACATCTCACTCGACATTCCCACATCCGCTAACACATCACTCGTTGAACCTGCCATCGCTTTTTTCTGCGCTTCAGTTTTCGTTTCTTCCTTGATATTATTTTGCCCGTTATGCGTGCTCTTCTTCAAGTCGAGATCTGTAACATCATTTGTTTTCTGGTCGTTACTCATAAGACTTGGGTCCGAAAACTGACGAATGTCCTTAAGACGAACGGTCTGTTTTCCGATTTGCAAGACTGGTCCTTCGCCTGAAAAACTCATTCCCGAAATCACGCCTTCGAAATCTGTTTTCACTTGCAGTTTTTGTCCGTTAGCACCTGTGGCTTCGGTTTGAAAAACGTAATTACCGGCTGGAGCCTTGCGCCCATCTTCAGTTTCACCGTTCCACACAACTTTATTTTCTCCGGCTTTTAATTCGTTGAACTTAAATTCACGAACCACATCTCCTTTGGCATTCATCAATTTGATTTCAGTTGTCTTGGCATCCGATGGAAGTTTGAAAGCAAATTCATGTTCCTTATCGACATCAATACGAGTTAACTTCGATGAATCACCAGAAACTTTTTTACCGATCATGTTCAACGCTTGAAATTCTTCGATCGGTTTATTTCCCGCTTTCATCTCTTTCAACGTGGTATTCATATTCGACATTTGCTCTAAAGTAGAAAACTGAGCCAGCTGTGCGGCCATCTCATGATTCTTCAATGGATTAGTTGGATCTTGATTTTTTAATTGAGCCATCATCAATTTAAAAAAAGCATCTTTATCCATTTCTTTATTACCCGTGCCGCGTACTTTTTTAGACGGATCGACCCAGTTAGGATCACTGACTTTATTTAAAGCCGCTCCCAAATTCTCGGCACCAAGTGCCTGCTTCTGCGCAGCGGTTAACTGAGTCTGAGTGAACTCACTTTTTAAATCTGTTTTCTGACCAGGTTCAGCCCAAGTTTTTGTTCCAATTTTTGTTTCCATCATGCCATCCTTTAAGCCACCGCATTTAACGAGTTAGCTTTATGCGTTTGATAAACTCTGTGCGCAGATGCTTTATTCATTTCGTTCTTCGCCAACGGTAAGGCCTTCAAAGTTTCGTGCTGGAGCACTTGACCGGCTTGCTGTCGTTGATCACGTTGATGGCTTTGCTGCGGATTCTTATGAGCTTGGCTATCCGTGAAATTCTGCGCTGAACTTGTTCTCTCGGCATCGTTAACAGTATTTATCTTATTATTAAGTGTAACATGTTCCACACTTATTTGGTGTGCAGCTAGACTCGACTTAAGATCAGAAAGGCTATCTTGAATCAATTTTTGAACATTCTTATCATGAGTGTTCATTTCCAGATTCATTTTTCCATTTTCCATCATGATTTTAAGTTGAACTTCGCCCATTCCCTCCGGCGTCATCTTAACTGAAACCTCACCACCGCCTTGAGTAACCAAATACTGCGCCTGATTTAAAATTTCTTTTAAATTTGCAGCATCCGCATCTGCGGTCCGATCAGGTTTATTTATCTGAGCTTCAGCAACCGGTAAAAATTCTTGCTTAACATGACTTTGATGATGAGCAACCGTTCCTAACTGAACCGCTTCATGATCTTCGCGGCCAAGGTCATCCTGACTTTGGTCCGCTGATTGAAATGAAGTTGAAGACTCACTGGACGCGTCGACGGGGAGAGTTGAAATTCCATCCATGGAATTTTTTGTTTCAACTTTGGCCGTGTCTTCTGTTTTCTTCATCATTTCTAATTTTTGAAACATTTGTTCGCGATTGAGAGTTTCTAAAACTTTACT
>JACMMZ010000227.1 GCA_014378775.1 Pseudobdellovibrionaceae bacterium | reverse complement strand
TATTTAAATTTTTTATCGATAAATAATGATTTCATTTAGACTCCTGCAAAAAATTCTTCGATTTTTAAATTATTTTGAATCATGGCTCTTTTGGTTCTTAAACACGATTCACATTCTCCGCACCAATGATCTAAATTAAAATAACAGGGCCACAGCATTTCTAAGGGAACTTTTTCTTTGATGGCGATTTTCATAATTTCGGTTTTTTGCATTTTAATCGTGTACGAGGTGACCTTCACTTGATTCGAAGTCGAAAAATGAAAGGCGGCCGTTACCGCTTTCATGTAATCATCACTATTGTCCGGAAAAGTTGCGGCTTCCTCAAGGTTAAATCCCGGGATGATCTGATCAGCCTGAAGAACTTCCGCAAAGCTTGCGGCTATATTTAAAAATACGCCATTTCGATTAGGCACCCAAACCGATTTAGCCGTTTGCACCGACACAGAATGATCGGCGATGGATACATCTTTACCGGTGGGAATTTTGTGGGTGTGGTCAGTTAATGACGAGCCACCTATTTTTTTTAACCACGGAAGATCCACTACGATATGAGGAATATTCAAAAGTTTTGATAACTTTGATGATTGTTTGATCTCGTTAGCGGCCGCCAGCTGCCCGTAGTCGAAAGTGATGGCTTGTACGACTTGTGATTGCTTATGAGCTAAAAACAAGTTCACGGTTGAATCCAGACCAGAGGAAAGAAGCACGATGGATTTAGTTTCCTTCATGCAAAATAAAATCTTTCATCAGAATTTGGGTCGTCTCTAGTTTGTTAAAATAATTAATCTGAATTTCACCCAAAATGTCATACTGCTGCCCGACTTTAAGTTTTGCCTTGTTTTTATCGTTAGGGGAAAAATACAAGATATCAATCTTAGTTTTTTTCTCGGGGTTCGAAACACCCGTCGCCGTCATCTTTATATGCCCGCCTTTTATTTCTTTAACTTGATCAAGCATCAGGTTATTGAATCTAAAAATAGGAATGCGAAATCCGACGCCGTAAGGTCCGGCAAAGTTATACCACTTCATGTTGGTTTGAGTTAATTCGGTCAAATCAGCTTCCGCGTCGTATTCGATTTCAACTTCTTTATGAACCAAAGACTGATCCGTATAATATTTATTTAATGTTTGAATAAAGTCTTGAGTTCGACTGGCAGAAATTTCAAATCCTGCAGCCGCAGCGTGACCCCCGAATCGATTCAGCATCGATTCGGCACTGGCTAAAGCTGTAACCAAATTACCCTCATAACCGTTTGGCAAACGTGAACTACCCACAATCATTCCATCCAGATCTTCTGATCCGATGAAGGTGGGTTTATTGGTGTCGTTGGCAATTTTTGTGGCTATAAGACCAATAATTCCGCGGTGAAAATCCTGAGATGAAATAAAAATAAAATCTTTATGCGGCCAAACCATCAGCTGAGCTTCCGCTTTTTCAACCGAAGAAGCTTGCAGGCTTTGTCGGGTCTCGTTATTTTTCATCATTTTATTTACCAGGCCCTGAGCTTTTTCAGAATCCGTCTCTAAATAAATATCTCGTGGTAATACGTCGGACTCCATCCGGGAAAGCGCATTAAGCTTTGGCGCAAATTTGATCGACACATCTTGCGAAGTTAATTCACGGTTATCTAAATTTAAACGTTCTAAAAGCTCACGCAGCCCTGGTTTCGTGGTATTTTGCAGGGCTTTCATTCCGTGTTTTACTAAAACTCGGTTATCTTCCACCAAGGGAACCATATCGGTTAAAGTTCCGATGCAGAAAAAATCGAGCACGTCTTTTAAATCCCAATCATTTTTAGGTAAGGTGGCTTTTTCAAAAAAGCCGCGCTTTAAAGCTCGCAATAAGTAAAAGGCCACGCCCGCCCCGCACAAATAATTTAAGCCCGAGGTGTCTTGTTTTTGATTCGGATTAACGATGCAAAAAGCTTTCGGGAGTTTCTCTTGGTTCTGTTCTTGAATCGGCAAATGATGATCGGTTAAAATTACGTCAACATTTAATTTATTGGCCATTTCAAACGCGGCAAAAGATGTGATGCCCACATCCACCGTGATAATCAATTCCACGCCCCCCGCCGATAGATCAATCACGGCCTGAGGATGAAAACCGTAACCTTCGGCTAAACGCTTTGGTTGGTAATAAATAACATTTTTAAATCCGATTTTCTTTAAACCGTCGTTTAAAATAGCCAGCCCGCTGGTTCCGTCCAAATCAAAATCAGCATAGATACAAATCTTTTGATCTTTTTCAAATGCTTCGATTAATCTTTGAACTGCGGCTCCCATATTTAAAATAAGTAATGGATCTTTTAATTCCGACAAAGTTGGATTTAAAATGGATTCAAGTTCGTTTTCATTTTCCACACGAGACGATAAGAAACGCCATACCAAATCAGGTAGAGCGTTATTTTTTTCCATATTTGGAACATGAATTTTCTTTTTCCAAATAGCCATTGGTGTTTCTTCGCTTTGGCTTTAAACAGCAACAGGCTTAGAGCGAAGTTTATCAACAATCAGAATAGTCGGAGCTGCAACGTAAATCGAAGAGTAAGTGCCGAACAAAATACCTATACATAATGCAAAGGCGATATCAGAAACTACGCCGCCGGCAAAAAAGTATAAACATAATGAACTGACAAAAACGGTGCCCGAAGTAATTAAAGTCCGACTCAACATATCGTTAATTGATTTATTAATGATGAAAGCTAAACCCTCACGGCGGTACTTGTGTTCGGTTTCACGAATTCGGTCAAAGACCACGATGGTATCATTTAAAGAGAAACCAATCAGAGTTAAAATAGCCGCCATGATCGGAATGTTAACTTCTTTTCCAACTAAAATATAAATCGCCAAGGTGATGACCGCATCATGAAATAAACACGCCACGGCCCCCGGTGAGTAATTGTAATCGAAACGAATCGCAACGTAGATAAGAATAACTAACAAACAGTAAAACATGGCTAGTAAGCCACTTCGTTTCAATTCTCCACCCACTTGCGGTCCCACCGTATCGACTCGGCGAAAATCAGGCGATTTATCCGCAAAGGCGGTGGTGATTTTTTCTTTCACGCGCGTGATCGAAGCATTCAGTAATTCATTGGTTTCTTTATCAGTTTGACCTTGTTCTCCTTGAAAACGTAAAACGTATTCGTTCCCGTCACCGATGGTTTGCACGCCGGTTTCGC
>JACMMZ010000226.1 GCA_014378775.1 Pseudobdellovibrionaceae bacterium | reverse complement strand
TGCCCCTGAGCGCCGAAATATTTAGTCATGTAAAGTTGAAGCGTTACGGCCGGAAAACTTTGATTCAATCGGTAGTGTTGATTGTTATCGGACCGCGTGCGCAGACCGTAGTGAAAAGTGATATGCGTTCCTTGTAAGGTATTTCCGAAGACGCGGACGTTAAACATTCCCGTAACGTCATTAAAATTTTCTTCTACATTATTTTGGTATTCGGCGGTTATTCCAACTAAAGTGGCGTAGGCTGAAAACGATCCATCCATGGATTTTTTATTGGTCCTCATTGTTGCTCCAGCTTGTTTAGATTCCAGCGAATACTGAATAAAAGATCCGGAAAGCATAAACTCGTAGGGCGAAGGCGTATTGATAGAAAGCCACATATCCATAAGGGCCCGGTGGTCTTTGCTGTCCATCCATTCCTTCAAGGTAAATCTTTTTAAGGAACGCTGTTCGGCCTTTTTTTGAATATTGTAGTTTCCATTTTTTTCTTGAGACCAAGTCACCGAGGCGCACGTTTGAATAAAAATGATCAGGACGATAACCAGACAGGAATTTAATTTTAATTTCTGTTCCATAGAGTTTTATTTTATCACAATCTGGATGTTAAATAGTGAATTGGTCAAAGTGTCTCAATGTAGGAAAAGAAGTGTGACTAAATTGTCTAAGCTTGTTTCAATTGCTGGAATATTAAAGCCGGAAGTTCCACGATAAATTGTGTATGTTTTGAATTTTTATTATAAATTAAAGTTCCGTTGTGATTTTCAACTATTCCCCTGGAAGTTGATAATCCCAATCCGGTTCCTTGGCCAATGGGTTTGGTCGTAAAGAATGGATCCATAATTCTGGTGGCAATTGCATCCGGTATGCCCGGGCCGGAATCAGTTATGATAATTTGTAACTTCGATTTATTTTCAACAAATTGAATATCCACCCAGCGGTTGTCTTTTTTTGAAAGCAAAGCATCGTGAGAATTTGAAAGAAGGCAAAGAAGAACTTCGATCAGCGGCGCCTCTTGACATCGAACTGTTGATAACGGAACCGGAGCCACTTTCAACATGATCGCCGCCGACTTGTATTTTTCAAATATCATACTTGTCGAATTTTGAATAATTCGTTCTATGGACACATTCACTTTTTCATCATGAGCACTTGCGCGCGTGAACGCCCGCAGGCCGTGAATAATCTTAGCGATGCGATAAACCGTTCGATCAATTCCGGTAATCATCGAATGGATCTGTACCAAATTCGGAGGATTACTTTCCAGCGCCATTTTAATGGCTTCCGTCTTACTTTGAATAATCGCCAAGGGATTATTTATTTCGTGAGCAATACCGGCAGCCATTCCACCTAAAGTCGACATTTTTGCGGATTCGGCCACTTGCATTTTTTGTTTTTCTATTTTTTCAGTCGAAGTCAGAAAAGAATAGAGTCCTAAAAACAACCCAAACAGTAAAACAAATATGCTTGCACAAGACCAATACAGGTTCGATTTCCAGTCCGCCAGGTAGTCAATTTCAGCTAAGCCGTTCGTGATGAAAAAGTTATACTGAAGATTCTTAGCCACGCTAAATGTCTTAAAGTAGGGGTCTAAGCCGGCCCTAGCATACCAAGTGCCCTCTTGTAAATCTGAATTCAAAATTTGATTTAATTCCGCAGATATTTTAACAGGTTGTCCCGCCTTAATCGACACCGCTTCGGGAAAACGGGCGACAAGCACACGCTCTTGCAACGTGACCATCGTAATATTACCGTGCGGGCCGATATCGACTTTAGAAAAAATGCTGGTTAAGTAGCTGAGTGGTAAGCTGGCGTTGACGATACCTAAAAAATTTCCATCGTCATCGGTCAATCGCCGACTAATTGTAATGATGGGAATATTCAAAGAGCGAGACACTAGGGGTTCCGAAAGGACCAGTCCTGAGTTTGCATTTTTTAAATGAGTTTGA
>JACMMZ010000225.1 GCA_014378775.1 Pseudobdellovibrionaceae bacterium | reverse complement strand
TTTTCGCTAGGATCGACGCGCGTAATTCTATTTTGACGGCTGGATTTGCTTTTAAATATTCTTTGGCTTGATCGCGACCTTGTCCGAGGCGTTCACCTTTGTATGAATACCAAGAACCTGATTTTTCAACCATGTTGGCGGTCGTTGCTAGATCTAAGATATCGCCTTCTTCAGAGATACCTTCACCGTACATCAGATCAAATTCGACTTTGGTGAACGGCGGAGCCATTTTATTTTTCACGACTTTAACCGCTGTTCTGTTTCCAACAACATCTTCACCATTTTTGATGGCGCCGACACGACGTACATCTAAACGAACTGAAGCGTAGAATTTAAGTGCGTTACCGCCGGTGGTTGTTTCTGGATTTCCGAACATGACGCCAATTTTCATACGAATTTGATTAATGAAAATAACTAAGGTGTTTGATCGGCTGATGGCCGCTGTTAATTTTCTTAAAGCTTGAGACATCAAACGAGCTTGTAAACCCATATGAGAATCCCCCATATCGCCTTCGATTTCGGCACGTGGAACCAGAGCCGCTACGGAGTCGATAACCAGTACGTCGATAGCGCCTGAACGAACAAGTGTTTCAGTGATTTCTAACGCTTGTTCACCCGTGTCTGGTTGAGAAATAAGAAGATCTTCAACGTTAACACCTAATTTACGAGCGTAATTTGTATCTAATGCATGTTCCGCATCGACGAAGGCCACAACGCCGCCGCGCTTTTGCGATTGAGCAATTGTTGATAAGGCCAACGTTGTTTTACCAGAAGATTCTGGGCCAAAGATTTCAACGATACGACCCTTAGGAAGCCCGCCGATACCTAAAGCCACGTCTAAACTTAAAGATCCCGTAGAGATAACTTCTACGTCCTTATTTAAGTCCGCGGCTCCGAGTTTCATGATAGAACCTTTTCCAAATTGTTTTTCAATTGTGGAAACGGCTAATTCTAAGGCCTTTAATTTTTCCGCTGCGCTTTTGGTATCGTGTGTTTGTGCTGACATAAATGTCCCCTTTATCTGTTTTGTTTTACTTCGTTAAAATCTTTATTCAATTTAGCTATCAGTTCTGTACTTTAATAAAATGATGAAGATCTTGATTAGCGGCCACCGCGGCGGCTAATTGAATTTCTTCCCGTGAATTGAGTGCATTAAAGTCATGATGAAAAATCAATGTTGTGATTGCACTGTCTTCGTTTATCTTCTCATTTTCTTGCTCATTTTCATGTGCATCACTTATGCCGCTGACAGAAATAAATACTGTTCCAACGGGCTTCTCCGTTGATCCGCCTTTCGGTCCGGCTATCCCCGTAATCGCCACTGCATAACTGACTTTAAATAATATTAAAGCTTGTTCAGACATTTCTTTGGCACATTCAGCACTGACCGCACCGAATTTTTCCAAAGTTTCGTCTTTGACACCTAAAATATCTGCTTTCACATAATTTGCGTAAGAAACTAAAGACCCCATGAATACATCAGAGACTCCGGAAACTTTGGCAAATGAGCTAGACAAAAGTCCACCTGTACAGCTTTCAGCAAATCCCACCGTGGCTTGGTTGTCACGAAGAACCTGAATCGACTGCGCCACACATTTTTGCAGTTCAATTAAAGAGTAAAACGAAGCCATTTTACTTTCTATTTTTTGAACAACAAGTTGGGGTTTTATCGCAATCGTCATCTTTACCGACTTTCATATAACTTACACTTAACTTTCATATAATTTACATACTCATTTACACATATGTAAAGGACTATTTTCCATCCCTGGGTAAAACTCCAGACAAAAGTAGGGACTGCCTGTTTTTAAGCACTGAGCGCAAAATTAAACTCAGTTACACTTTTAAGCTGAGAGTTTCTTAAAAGGAGACACAGGTGAAGAACGGTCTTATTACACTTATTTTATCACTTACTGGAGTTTCATGTATGCATAAAATCCCCCACACCGCCCCGCTCGATTTTCCGCGCGCAAAACAAATTGATCATCACTTGGAAAAACATGGTGATGTCCGAAACGATAAATATTTTTGGCTCAAAGACCGTGAAAAACCTGAAGTCATTCAGTATCTCACGGAAGAAAATGCTTACACCAATCGCGCTTTAGCTCCGGTTCGTGATTTAGAGCAAACCATCTTTGAGGAAATGAAGCGGCGAACGAAAGAGGACGAAGCGTCGGTCCCTTACAAAAAAGGGGATTACTATTATTACAGTCGTTTCGAAAAAGATCAGCAGTACCCGATTTACGCTCGCAAAAAAGAGTCACTCACGGCGAACGAGGACATCTTTTTAAATGTTAACGATCTCGCTCGGGGGAAATCTTACTGTCAAGTCGGTGCGATCGCTATTAGCCCTAACCAGGAAATTATAGCGTACACGGTGGATTTTAC
>JACMMZ010000224.1 GCA_014378775.1 Pseudobdellovibrionaceae bacterium | reverse complement strand
ATGGCGGAGCGGTTTTTAATTAAAATCTTATATCAAGATTTAGGTTATCACGTTTTGATGTTGGAGAGTTTGACCAGTCATGGGTTTGTGATGGCCAATAAAAAAATTTCTTTTGGTGGCTTAGAAGAGGGTCTTCAGACATTTTACATCTTAAATCAAATTCGCCAAAAAGAATTTTCCTGGGTGGACCAAATTTCGACGATCCATTTAATGGCTCTAAGTATGGGAGGAGAAGGGGCTTTTTTAACTACTTATTTAGACGAGCAAGCTTTTCATCAAATCAAATCAGTACAAATTTTATGCCCTTTGATCAACTTAGAAAAAACTTTCAATTTTCATTCTCGACCGGGACTGGTCAATGCCTTCGGTGATTTTTGGAACAGTCTTCGATTGAAGGCTTTCACCGCGCGCACGCCGGAGCTTCAAAAACTAGAAATGTGGAAAATGATTTTTGATTGGAAGCCTCGATTTTCTCCGCGCGTGATCGAAGTCATCGATCAACAAATCAACGAGCCTTTGTTAACCATAGATGATATCGAAAAAAAGTTTCCCCATTTGAAAATTCCCGAAGATTTTAAACAGCTTCTTAAAAAAGGTCGAAGTCTTTACGAAAGAAATAACTTCTGGCCGGTATTTAAAAATGAGCGAACTCCGATTGAAGTGGTTGTCACCCCAAATGATTTGATGGCGATCAATGAACTCAATTCAAATTTGATTCGAAATCATCAGCAACCTGGACTATTTAAAAAAGTTTCTTTTGTTGATTTAGAAGGATTTCACTGCGGCTTAGCGGAAGAATATCAGTGGCCTTTTTTAGTTGAATTAGTTAGACGCGGACTTCAGTCACCCGAGCTCGGATTTCCAAAATAAAGATTTTGTAGCCAATTCTAAAACATACGGCGCAATGTCTTCGCGAAGCGCTCCGGGCAAGCGGGACAGCGTTGTCACGTGATCACGAGGCACGTAGCGAAAAGTAAAGTTCACACGCCGAGTTTCAAAAAAGGTCGTGTTGAGATCTTGAAAGGGCTGACCTTTTTCTTCCACGCGTTGAACCCGGTGAAAAAGTTGCTTCTTAAATTTTTCTCCGCCGAACATTTGCAGGCTTCCGTCTTCCAGCCATTGTTGAAGAATGACTTCGCTGGCCGATGATTTTCCGGCACTTTTGACAAACTGAAATAAGGCTTTTTCGCCAAAAGAAATTGATGCGATCGGTCCCGGTTCAAAATCTTTGTGTTCCCCAACACGAGCCGTATCTATATTTTTTGTCGAGCCATCCGGTAGCACTTCGGTTTTGTAACCGTAATAGTTAATCAAACAGGTGTTTAGGTGCCAATCGTTGGGAATATCGCGTTCATCAAAATTTTCTTTAATAAGCGATTCAACTTTTTTAATTATTTTTTCTAAAACCGCCGGGTAAGGTTCTGCTTTCACGCAACGATTGTACATTCCTTTGGGCGGATGATAGTAATCTAAACAGGCAAACTGCCAGTTCCCCAACCAGTAAACCGGTCGCAAGAGCTGGCGATTGGGTTCATTTTCAGGAGGAGGGTTAGAGGCCGAGAAGCGATTTTCCCAAATCGGGGTAAGTCGTTTTAAATAGTCGAAAATTTGCTGTTTCTCAGAGGCAGAAACATAATCTTTTAAGTAAATCAGATTGTGATTTTGAAAATTTCGTGATTTGCTTGGAGCTATTGATGGATTGAGTTTCGGACGAAATTTCATGATGGTCAAAGTATCTGAATAGGTGGGAATAATGTCAAACGTGATTCAAAAATTTACTATAGATACCGCCGTCAAAGCCCGTATCCTTGAAAAAATTTCTACCTTTTCAAATTTGAATATTCTGCTGATCGGAGACGTAGGTGTTGACGAATATGTGATGGGTCACGTGAAGCGGATCAGTCCTGAAGCGCCGGTTCCGGTGCTCGAAGTCACCGAAGAAGATAAGCGTTTAGGCCTTGCAGCTAATGTCGCTCAAAACGTGATTAGCCTGGGCGGGCAGGTAAAACTGGTTTCGGTGGTTGGAAACGATGACGGAGCTGCCATTTTAAAAAATTTACTCCAGCAGTCAAATGTCAGCACTGAATATTTGATTACCGATTCCACTCGTCCCACTACGCGCAAAACTCGAGTGATGACCGGACACCATCACTTGGTTCGGGTTGATTACGAAGTAAAGAAAAATTTAAAGCCGGAAATTGAACTAAAAATTCTAGATCAAGTTCAAGCGATTCTTCCGACGGTGGATGCTGTCGTTTTAGAAGATTATGCCAAGGGTATATTTTCGATTTCACTGGTGGAAAAAATCGTTGCGATGACAAAAAAAGCCGGAAAATATTTGATGGTGGATCCTCATCAAACAAAATTTGCGGAATTTTACAAAGGTGTTGATTTGATCAAGCCTAATTATAACGAAGCCTTAGCTTTGACTAAAATTCAAGAGGAAGATATTGAAGACGCTTCAGAGCGCGTTTGGAAAGTCGGCCGAGCATTGCAAAAAATGACTGGCGCCCGGGATGTGGTTTTAACTCAAGGAAAAGAGGGCATGGCTATTTTTTCAAGTGATGCCGAACCGGTTCAAGTTCCAACGTTTGCAAAAAAAGTTTTTGATGTGACCGGAGCCGGAGACACGGTGATTGCGGCTTTGGCCTTAGGGGTCGTGTCAGGCTTGAAATTAGCGGAAGCTTGTGTTTTAGCCAATTACGCGGCGGGAATCGTGGTGGCTAAAATTGGTTGCGTTCCTTGTTATGCAGATGAACTGATACAGGAGATTAAATTAACATGAAAACATTTTTATCGCTCATTTTATTTGCGACAGCTTTTGATGCGCAGGCCTTTTTCGAGCGAAAAGTATATGGCGTGGGTAGTACCAATCCGGCCGGCCTCGTTTTGTCAGCGGGGATGGCTTACAATCATAAAATTTGGGATGGTTCGGAAGAAAAATTTTGGAAGTACGGCTACATCCGACCCAAAGTAGCTTTTGATACTTCATTTCTGGTCAATGCGGTCAGTGCTGAATTGCAGACTTATCCCATTTCAATTTTTGGATTCTCTTTTGGATCTAATTATGCTTACCGCGCAGTTCAACACAACGATGATTTTAGTTGTGATCTTTATAACTGTCGCGGAGAAATGCATCGCAATTACTTCCGCGTTAATGCCAATTTGGGCGCAGGGGATTACATTTCAAGTTTGTCTTATCAAGTTGAGCACTTTTATAATTCACATGACGATTCGAAACCTTCGGTGGAACTTGCGACATCACTTTTGATCCCCCATGAAAATGGGATTCAAGAAAAATATGTCGCTTTTTTTGGTTATAAATTATCTGATGATATGAATTTCGGGGTGCTGGAAATGTACAACGCGGTCAGTGGTTTTGGCGGTACGAAAAAATCAGAAGGGCAGTATCTGGTCACCAGTGTCAGCGTGGATAAGCTGAAGTGCACAGCCGGCGTGGGAACTTTCGGTTCAGACTATAACGAAAAAAGCCTTTCTTTAATTGTAAAAATTAACTGGTTGTTAGACCCCAGTCTCAGTTTAAACGATTAGGTGATCTCAAGCTCGTAAAAAG
This sequence comes from Pseudobdellovibrionaceae bacterium, assembly GCA_014378775.1. Classification (GTDB taxonomy): domain Bacteria; phylum Bdellovibrionota; class Bdellovibrionia; order Bdellovibrionales; family Bdellovibrionaceae; genus Pseudobdellovibrio. Next base: position 2,227 of record JACMMZ010000224.1, on the reverse strand, counting down.
AGTTGTCTTTTTCTAGGAATTAGTTCATCACTAGCATGAGAAAAAATAGGTGTAATAACCACAAAAGGAGTTGGCCATGATGCCGATGAATCAAGACATTTCAGCTCACGCTGACATTTTACCCGCTAACTTTTATTCGTTCACTTTAGAAGATCTTCAAGCTTATCTCAAGAAATTCGGCAAAGAAAAATTTCGCGCCCAGCAAATTTACAAATGGGTTTATGAATCTCGCGTTTCAAATATCGATGAGATGTCGAATCTTTCCAAAGATTTTCGCGGGGAACTTAAAAATATTCTTAACTTTGATTTGCCACCAGTGATCAAACATTTGGTCAGCGTCGATGGCACGCAAAAATTTTTATTTGATGTGAAAGATGGAAATACGGTCGAAGCCGTGGTGATTCCATCGGATGATCGATTAACTTTATGTATTTCTTCTGAAATCGGTTGCAACATGGCTTGTAAATTTTGTTTCACCGGCAAGCAAAAATTAAAGCGTCGTTTAACCGCTGATGAAATTGTCGGTCAGTTTATGCAAGTTCACGATTCTTTACAAAAAGAAGGTCTAGGCCGCCGCATTTCTAACATCGTCTTTATGGGAATGGGAGAGCCTCTCGATAATTCCGATAACGTGTTTAAATCGATCGAAGTCTTGCATTCACAGTGGGGAATAAATTTATCCCTAAAGAAAATCACCGTATCAACATCGGGAATTATTCCGGAAATGTATAAAGTTGCACAGGCTAAAGTTCGATTAGCCGTTAGCCTGAATGCTTACTCTGATGAAGTCAGATCACAAGTTATGCCAATCAATAATAAATATCCTTTAAAAGATTTATTAGAAGAATGTAAACGCTATTACCGCGCCACCGGTGAGAAAATCACCATGGAATACGTTTTACTCAAAGGTATAACGGATCAAGTCGAACACGCACAAAAACTTGTTAAATTGCTGAAAGACATTCCTTGTAAAATAAATCTCATCCCGTTTAATGAACATCCCGGTTCAGGATACGAGCGTCCAAGTGATGAAACCGTTCAAGCTTTTCACACTGAGACCATGAGATTAGGCGCACAAACGTTATTACGTCGAACGATGGGTCGCGATATCTTTGCCGCTTGCGGGCAACTAGCGACAAAAATAGATCATCCAGAAACCATGGACATTTCAAATTCAAAAATCGGAGGCACAAATGCAAGAAGTTTTAGTCATCGGCAGCCTAGCTTATGATTCCGTAAAGACTCCATCCGGAGTCGCAAAAAGATCACTGGGTGGTTCGGCCAATTATTTCTCGGTCGCGGCCAGTCTTTTTGCAAAAGTACGCGTAGTGGGCGTGGTGGGAACAGATTACTCGGCTTCGGATCGTGAAATCTTATCTTCACGCGGCGTTGATTTGACCGGTATGCAAACGGTCAGTGGTGAAACTTTTCATTGGGAAGGGACTTACGAAGCTAACTTGAATGAAGCGGTAACGTTGAAAACTGAACTTAATGTATTTGCGACTTTTAATCCCGAAATTCCTGAGGCTTATAAAAATAGTTCGCACGTCTTTTTAGCTAATATCGAACCGACGCTGCAATTGAAAGTTCTTTCACAAATTAAAAATCCGCGATTTGTCGGGATGGACACGATGAACTTTTGGATCAGTTCGAAAAAAAGTGATTTACTAGAAGTGATTAAAAACGTGAATATCGTTTTCATGAATGAAACCGAAGCCAAAATGCTCACCGGTGAAAACAACACGATTAAAGCCATTAAAAAAATTGTGACCCTTGGTCCGAAGTACGTGGTGGTGAAACGCGGCGAGTACGGAAGTACTTTGTATAGCGTTGATGATGGCTTTTTTAATTGTCCGGCGCTTCCGATTGAAAACGTGGTGGACCCGACGGGGGCCGGCGATAGTTTTGCCGGAGGTTTTTTCGGTTATTTAGTTAAAAATGTCAGTCATGTGCCAGCATGGAGTGATCTCAAACAAGCGGTGGTGGCCGGGACAGTGATGTCTTCGCAGACTATCCAGGACTTTAGTTTAAATGCGTTAAAACAAATTACCGCAGCGGAATACGATCGACTTCATGGTTTGTTGCTTAAACAGATATCTATTTAATTAGGGCGGATTGTTTTGAGTCATTTTTTGAAATGACTCATAGCTTTTGATGAATTGTATCAAATTAGTTCGTTTGTAACCGAATATATCCTCAACAATTTTGGTGAACTTCCGATACATGT
>JACMMZ010000223.1 GCA_014378775.1 Pseudobdellovibrionaceae bacterium | reverse complement strand
TTTCACGGTCCTTTAAACACAACACTCAGAAATATTTCATTGTTTTTATAACTGTTAATTTCATTATTCGAATTCTGTGAGGCTATGGCTATGCCTGATTTAACGACCCATGCTTCATCTAGTAAATAAGCCAGTCCGATACGAGCCGAAGTTAAAAAAGTTTTCTCATTACTATCCGCGCCTTGATAGCTCGTTTTACCACGTCGATTTGTAATTTCAGTTACCTGGGAAATTTTTCGATTCGGATAGGAAACGCTTGAAATTCGCAGTTCTGAATTCCATGATAATTTAGGGGTGTAAACGCCCCCAAGTCCGGCTGCTAGATCAAAATAATTTTTTGAATATTCAGATAGCGAAGAAATAACAAAACCGAGGGCGGCGCTGGTGGTCAAATTTAAATTTGTTTCTAAATGAGTATCTGTATCCATCATCAGATGAATTTCGTGATCCGCTCGGTTGGCGAAACTGGCAAAGGATCGTACTTCGTAGCCTGCATCGACCGTAATATTTAGCCATGAATTTGTAGTCCATGTTTTTTCAACGTCTAAGCCTGCCCCAGTATGGGTAAAACTATTATCTGAAGTCGCGGCATTACTGTTTATATAATTTCGATGAAATAAACGTGGAATCCATGAAAATTGCCCCGCCACAAGGTGGGAATCTACTTTTTCTGCGGACAAGGTAAATGATAAAAGATTGTTCGATTTTTCTTTGGAATAATTGAGCCATGAAAATCCGAAAAATATTGGATATGTATTTATTTCTAAATACCATTTCGAATCGAGCCGTGAGTAAAAATCAGATTTAATATCGGTGCTAGTCAAGTTGGCGTTGCTCGCATAGTTAACCCCCAGGCTTTGATTACCATTCACCTGGGCGTTACTCAATTCTGCTAAAAGAAAGATGATTACAGACGCACAAATCCTAAAAAATAACTTCATATGAATTTATTAATTATTTGGTCTTTTTAGCTTCGTCGCGCTTTTCTTTCATCTCCGTTTGCCGTTCTTTGCGTTCAGCTTTTTCGGCGCGTTTTTCCATTTTATCTTCACGATGAGCGTCCGCGACAGATTGACCAAGTTCTTTTGGATCGACTCCGAGTGTTTTAGCGATTTTACCCCAGCCCATTTTTTGCTCGGTTCGCATTTTTAAAACTTCTTCAATCGATTTACCGGATGCTTGCGCAAGTCTTCCGACCTTATCATACTGTGAATGACTGATCGTACTGGCCTGAAGCATTTTAATTTCTGCATCAGTGAGTTGGTAGCGCGTTTGAACTTCAGCGTCGGTTGATGCCTCGGCCGCGATTGGCGGTTGAGCCGCAAGCAAATTGACTCCGAATAGAACAACTGATAAGCTTAAAACATTTTTGATTTTTTTAAAATCCATAGGTCCTCCAATTTTAAATAAAGCGTAAATCTATAACGTTGAAATAGCAAGATCGCTCAATTAGAAAAACAGACTACCGACTAAAGCCGTATCATTTACGTCATTTGCATAACCTGCGAAATGCGAGGTTACCCCTGACTTTAAGCCAAAGAAGCATGGAAACAAAGGGAAAATTTGCCCCTACGATATATCCGGTTTAGAACACAGCTTTCGCTTTAAATAAATCACTTGTGTAAAGACAGTAATCACGTGTTTAATCACATTTTAGCTTAGTTGACTTTTTTATTAACTATTTTCCATGATACTAAGGAGCATTTTTTTGAATCGTCGCCAGCGAAATGAATTACATTTAGTTCAAATCGAATTGTGGAAAAAGAAAAATGCCAATTTTTCTTCAGTCCAAATGATTCATCTTTTCGTTAATGCCATCCAGGCCGTTCATAAAAGAAGCCTGAACACTTTAAGTAACGTGACGGTTAG
>JACMMZ010000222.1 GCA_014378775.1 Pseudobdellovibrionaceae bacterium | reverse complement strand
CATAAGTTACAAATTGCGTGGACTGATTTTTCGGGTGTGGATCAAATTAAAGAGGCGAATGATGCTAATCTTCATGATATCCAAGCTCAGACAGCACCAGATATTTTTTATGTTAGTGGTGTTCATATGAAATATTCTAATTTGATTGATCAAAATAAAACGATTGAAAAATCGGCGCTGCAAGCCATGGGTTTTGTTGATGGAATTATCTTAACCGGACCTAAAACCGGTGTTGCGGCAGATCCTGAAAAAGCTTTGCGAGTTAGAAAAGTAGTTCACGATTATCCGGTGGGATTAGCTAGCGGAGTGAGCGCCACAAATATTAAACCATTTCTTTCATATATTGATTTTGTGCTGGTTAACACGAGCATCGCGGATAAAAATCACCGTATTATCCCGGAAAAAATGAAAGCACTTCGTGAAGCAATGGGAAATTAATAAAGTATTCCAAATCCCACTTGTAGTCCCATATGAGAAATAATGGGAACCGTTTCAGACTCATTAAATGATTTGTGATACTCAAAACTGATCGGGATAAATTTCGTATTACTGAGGTGGTAATCGACACCTAAGGCCACGATCAGAGTGTTACCTAGAGAAATATTCTCTAAAGTTAAAGCAGTTGATTTTTTAGAAAGCGGTTGTTTGAAGCCTACACCGGATCCCACCCAAAATTCAAAATGGTCAGCCGCATAATTAAAGCGCGCTAAGGCGCCCACGGTTAAGTAGGAAATATTCGCATTACAATCTCGGGTGGTTTTACCCTCACAAACTAAGCGTAAAGCGGTGCCTGTCACCTTAAGCATTTCATAACCTGCAAACCCTTGAACCGAAAAATTTTTACCTAATGGAAAGCCTAAGGCCACATTAAGGCCAATATTACTGCCTTTCATGTCGACCGTTTCTTTCAGAGGGGTTGGATTGGTATCATCTTGTTGTAAGGTCGATATAAGATCCATGCTGTATTCAAGATTAAACGAAAGTTTAGTCAGATCATGTCGGATAAAAGTGGCTTCTTTTGGCGCAGCGGCCACGGGATTAGCCCCTTTTGCCAAAATAGTATTGTTCTGTAATGGCGTGCCTTTGATAATTTTACCCACGGCGCGATCAGCTTTCACCGCAGTGATTTGAATCAGCGCATTTTTTTTATTATTTTCGTCGACCGTAAAAAACTGATCTCCAGCTTGTGCCGGAGTTCCCTCCAAGGAAAGTAAAACTTTTCCATTTTTGATTTGTTGAACCGTTCCCGCAAAAAGGGGCGAGCAAAAAAACATAAATGTTATTAACAAGAGAGCAATGGAATTAGACATCCGATTTAACGTATTCATAAATACAGTATTCTCCTTTAAAATTATTCGATTCAAATAAAGAAGCAGAATCTACTTGATGCTCCCAGATCGAATAGTTTTCGGGTTCGATATAGACAAGTTTGGAAGCCGTGGCTTGTTGAATAACGGATCTAGGTGAACAGGATTTGATTTTTAAATTTTTAACTTTAAAGTCGGCGTATTCGGCTTCAAAATCTTTTCGTTCAGGTGAGCGGTATACGGTGCAGCCGATTATCATTGATGATAAAAATGCGGTAAAAATAACTAAGGTGTAAATACACGAAGTGCGCATAACCTTAGTTTGACGGGAATTAAAACAAAAGAAAAGGCCTAAGTTTGTAACTTAGGCCTTAAATCATTTTTCACTCTAAGAGGATCCTCATTTTATTAGAACGGGATGTCTTCGCTTTGGTTGAAGCTTGGTTCAGGTCCGAAATCACCGAAGTTAAAATCATTTCCAGAAGATTGATTCATACCCGCGCCGTTATCGACTGAAGCTCCAGCAGCTTGACCTGCTCCTAAAAATTGAACGGTAGAGGCTACGATGTCAGTCGCGTATTTCTTTTGTCCGTTGTCTTCCCATGAACGAGTTTGAAGTTTTCCTTCAACGTAAACTTGACGCCCTTTTGCTAAGTATTTTCCGCAAAGTTCCGCTAATTTACCCCACACAGTGACTCGGTGCCATTCTGTGCGCTCTTGTTTTTGTCCGCTTTTATCTAACCACGATTCGCTTGTGGCTACACTTAAACGAGTGACTGTTGAGCCTTGACCAACAGCTTTCATTTCAGGATCTGATCCCAGGCGTCCTACGATTATAACTTTATTTATTCCAGCCATATTCCCTCCATCTTTGTTTTCCTTTCCGCAGAGTAATGAGTCAATCAGGAAATTCTGATCTGCGAATTGATTAAGCACAAAGAAGACCGTTTTAAACTGTGGGCCAATTGATCAAGAAGGTTATGCTTAGACGGTGCTCGGATTGGCGAATTTTTACTGAAGCGGAGTCATTTGCGGAGGGGCTCCGGGACTCATGGAAACCAATTTAAATTTGTAACGAGTTCCTGTAGCATCAGTACTCTGAAAGCGATCAATGAAGCTCAGAAAGAACGAAGCGCGGTCTTTGAAACTCTGTTTGGCAATCAGTTCGACTGACAAAGTGTAACCGTTGATGACCGGAAATATTTGGCCGTTCATGTTTTGGATCACGATATTTAAATCACCCTTAACGGTTCCGGATAAATCGTCGGCGGCCGTACCTAAACGTATATTTTCGATCACAAATTTTCCCGCTTGGAATTTAGATTTTAAATCCACGCTAGAAAATTTAATTTCTGGTAAATTAAGACTACCCATATCTTGTAAATTAATATTTCCTCCAGCTAATTCGAATTTTTGAATGGTCGCGATTAAATCCCCATCGGGTTGTTCGGTAAAAGCCAGATCCACTAAGGCCTGGGCGTTCATATTCAAACTTCCGGAAATCGGCAAGGAAAGATTAAAAGTGTGACGTAAATCTTTAAGGGAAATTTTTTCTAGATTAATTTCAATACTGGATTTGGGTTGATCTGTTTTATTTTTGGAGGCGCTCGGACTTACTTTGATAACGGCATTTCCAGATAAAATACCT
>JACMMZ010000221.1 GCA_014378775.1 Pseudobdellovibrionaceae bacterium | reverse complement strand
CCTCGGGCCAATCGGCCATGGGGACTATTTTTGGTGCGAACTCAAGTTATTCGCCCACGTTTGAACAAAATATTAAAAGCTTTTTATCTGCCACCACTTTACCCCAAAATGTCGGAACCATCAGTTCAAGTCCTAACGACCCAACCACGGGAGTTCGTTTCCAAGCGGTGATTAAATTAGATCAAAGCGGTCGGGTCGTATTAGAATCGTCTAAAATATCGATAAAAATTTATGATAGCTTTGTGGCCTCGCAAAATCTAGATCCCATTTCCGTGACAATCAATAAGGCCTCCGAAGGACAATTTAATACCCAAACCGGAATGGGTGCAGTGACTTTTAAAGACAGCTACGGAGAAATTCGATTTGACGGACAAGTCCTGAATGGATTTTTTAAAGGATCGGTCACTTATACAAACAATGCTACAGTTGTTGAAAATGCTTCTGCCAGTTCCGGTCAAATGGGACAATTTGCCATTGCCACATGTGGAGCGATTCAAAAGTAATAAAAGAATTCCCATCAAGCACTAATATAAGGCAAATTTAAGGGCTGGAGTTGATCTCTGGCCCTTTCTTATTTAGGCTTAACGTGAGTGAATATTCAGAACACATCCTCATTTTATAAATTTAATTTTGAAGAGCTATCGGTGGTGGCCGGTGGTCAATCCGTTTTAGATCAGCCTAGGTTGAACATTCATAATCTGAACGAAGCTGATTCTTTCTTGAAAAGTTATGGCTTTGATATTTCAGTTGAAAAAGATCGTACAAATCTTTGGTATTTTCACCGTCGCGCTTTGGTTTTGCTAACCAGCAAACTCAAATTTGCGGAAAATGAAATTCCCGAAGCGGTGCGCGTGCCCGAAAAATTACGAGATCTTCGCAACTTACTGATCTGGGCTTCAAGCCCAGCTTCAGACACTTTGCAAAGATGGTCCTGCGCCATGCTTCGTTGTATTCATGTATTCATTCACAGTGAATCAGATTTATTCAGTTCATTTTCCGAAGAAATACAAAGACAAGTCCTTTCCTCTTTTGAGCAGTGCGTGGTTCAGCAAGAAAAGCTTTATTTACGTTCGTTCAAAAAAGAGGGGCATCCCCGGGTTGAGCTCAGTAGTTTTCAAACCAAACCCTTTAAAACTTCCAGCAGTTCAGTCATCAAGCTTTTAGCCAAGCCCGATGCGGTAGCGATGAAAATTTTTGATAAGGTCGGCGTGCGATTTGTCACAAAAACTATTTTTGATTCTTTTCAAGTGATTCGTTTTTTGGTGGAAGAAAATCTCATGAGTTATGCTCATATTATGCCTGATCAATCCTCTAATAATCTTTATCCCGTTAACGAATTTATTCGCGTTTGCGAAAAACTAAATGATAAACACGGCACCGAGCAAACTCATTCACCTGAAAAGATTGATCGGCTTTTACGAGCTCATTTGAAATCTCAAACAAAAACCGGATTTTTGAATTTATTTAGAAAATCAAATCCCTTTTCCGCTAATGATTTTCAATATATTAAATTCATTTCAAGAAAACTCATTCGGGTTGAAACCAGTCCGGGAAAAGAATTCAGTTTCTTTTATCCTTTCGAAGTTCAGATCATGAATTTAGCTACCTATTCAAAAATGCAGGATGGCGATTCAGAGCATGCCGCTTATAAAAACCGGCAAATTGAAGCGGCTCGAAAACGAGTGCTCAAGATATGAATTTAATTTATCTGATCAGATCTGTGCTTATGACTTTTGTTTTCTTGGGATCCACTGTATTTTTTAGTATTTGTGCATTACTCAATTTCATGACGTTTAATGCCAAGAAAGTTTATGATCAAATCATAACAAACTGGGCGCGATTTGCCTGTTTCATTTTTAACGTCAAAGTTAATTTGCACAACCCAGAAAATATTCCGCAACAGGGTTGCGTGTTTTTATTCAATCACTCGAGCTTCTTTGATATTTTTGCTTTAGCCGGCGCAATTCCTGACGTGCGTTTCGGAGCAAAAATTGAATTATTTAGCATTCCTTTATTTGGCTTTGCGATGAAGACGGCGGGAACTTTACCAATTGCTCGCGGGAGCCGGGAAGAAGTATTTAAAGTGTACAGTGCAGCTCGGGGGCGTATCCAGAATCAAGAAAAATTTGCTCTAGCGCCTGAAGGCGGTCGATTTTACGGCGAGAATTTGTCTCCGTTTAAAGCCGGCCCGTTTGTGTTTGCGATCACATCCAAAGCGGTGATTGCGCCGTTAATTATCAAAGGAGCCTACGAGGTTCTTCCGAAAAATAAATTTATTTCCAATCGGGATCGTTGGAGCAGAGAAATTGAGATCTATTTTTTAAAGCCTCATTCAGTGGAAGGCTTCACCAATGAAAATCGTGGGGAACTGCAAAGAATCGTTTACGATCAGATGAATGCGAAATGGACCGAAAACGAAAGAATTAAAATTTAACGACTTCCCAATTTTGGTTGTAGATCATGCTTTGTAGTTTCAGATTTTTATACCCCGCGATGACATCAACCGAAATCTGAGAGGGTTTTTCTGATTTAATATTTTTAATTTTCAAAGATTGCGGTTGATAACCCAATTTAAGTGCGATGGCGCTTGAAATGGATCCAACATTGATGAAAGGTTCAAAAGTTTTGCCATGATCGAGGCTTCGCGAAGAGCCCACAAAAATCATGTTATCGTTGTAATAATAAACCGGGCCTTGAAAAGATTTGAACTGAGAAAGTTTGGTCCAGTTTGCTCCGTCCTCGGTGATGTAAACACCTTCAGAAATAGCGATGATCGATTTTTTGGGATCTTTCGGGTGAGATGAAATAGAGTAAACATCTTTTTTAAGAATTTCATCAATAGTTAAAGTGTCGTCTTTACCAATTAAATTTTTTGGAGTTTGCCACCACACCAGGCCATGACCGGTCACGAAACTTTGATTCCAAATTAACGGTATTGGAGTTTCCGTCGAGTATTTTAAAGTAACCTTGCTCCATAAAGGCAATTGAGCTTTATGATCGGTAATAATACCCATTTTCTCATTCACAAAAATGCCCTCTACTGCCGACATCGCAATTTGACTGTGATCATAGATTTCGATTTGATCGAATAAACGAGTTTTCACATAATGCCATTGTTTAATTTGCGTTTTCGGATGTTTGGCGTAAATAGCGTAGGCATAATCAAATTTAGAAATGCAAATCGATAAATCGATAAAACCTTTTTGGCCCTGATACATCACTTGGATGAATCCATTTTCAAATTTCAACGGAATCAATTTTGTATGTTCAAACACAAATTTTAATGTGCGCGACCCCACGTCAGCTTTTTCTTTTAAAGTAGTTTCTTTTAAGGTCAAAAACTGTCCGATATCGGCATAGGATTTTGATAAAGATAGATTTTTTGCAAAGGTCGGTGTGATCAGCTTTTTAGATATTTTTTGTTGTCCAAACTGGTAATACTCGGACTCAGTTTTGACTAGTTCTTCCGCACGTGAAACGAGGTTTTCGTTCAAGCGATCAAAACTGGCCTCACCTGAAGAAAATTGACTATTTTTTGACTTAAAAAAAGCAACGTTAGGGTTTCGTAAAGCAGCACTTCCCGTTTCGGCATGGAACGCCATCAGAAAGAAAAAGCCAGTTAGGAGAAGGTGTTTTTTGACGAAGGGCATCTTGATCTCAGTTTAAAGAGTGAAATGTCATGTCATCAAGGCCAGTTCTTGCTATATAAATATCAATCAAGGAGTACGTTATGAACATCAGTCAAATTCAAAGAATCGGGATCATCGGAGCCGGTCAAATGGGAAACGGCATTGCTCAGGTTTGTGCTGCGCAAAAATTTGAAGTTTT
>JACMMZ010000032.1 GCA_014378775.1 Pseudobdellovibrionaceae bacterium | reverse complement strand
CATTGGTCTGATCCTCGTTACACACCGGAAATGATTGAAAGCCTACTGCTTAAGGCTGGCGGTTTAGATATCACCGAATTTATGCTAGGTGGAGTTGATCAGCCGGATTGGCAGAGACAGCTCGAGCTTCACCGGCTTTATCCTAAAAACTTTCATCTGTGTTTTGGTTTACATCCTTATTTCGTTTCAAAAAATTCCAGTACTGACTGCGAATTAGCTCTAGATGATTTGGTGAAACTGATGGATCATTCATTGGGACTTGGTGAAACCGGTTTAGATTTTCGAGAGAAAATTTTGGAATCTGGTGGCTTACCACCGGATGAAGCGGTGGCCCATCAGATTGATTTTTTCGAGAATCAAATTGAGCTCGCTAAGGTCTATCAAAAGCCTTTGGTTTTGCATATTGTTCAAGCTCATGAGAAAGCTTTACAAATCTTTGAAATGTGGGGCGTGCCTGACCGAAAAGGCATGATTCACGCCTTCAACGGAAGTCTTGAGACTGCTATAAAATACATCGATTTAGGTTTTATGATCAGCCTGGGCGGAGCGGTGACTTATGATCAAAACCAAAAGCTTCATCGAGCGGCCTCAGAAATTCCGGCTGAGTTTCTTTTAGTTGAATCTGATAGTCCGGATCAAGCCCCAAAAGATTGGCTGGGTCTTAATGACAGCTCAAGTGTATGGCAAGTTGCGGAAAAGATCGGACAACTTCGAAAAATGCCTGCGGAGGCCATTCTTGAATTATCCACTCAGAATTTTAAAAAGCTTTTCACTGTGTAAGTCTTTTGTTATATCTTGCGCCATGGAAAATTTAGAACAAATCGAGCATACTATCGTCGAAGATAATTACACTTTACATCGCAGATTTGATCGCATGGGTCGGTTAGTGGGCGACGAGAATATGAAAAAGCTTTTCAATTCTCACGTGATGATAATTGGATTAGGTGGCGTGGGTTCCTGGGCCGCCGAAAGCTTAGCCAGATCCGGTGTGGGTCAATTGACATTAATTGATCACGACGAAATTTGCATCACTAATGCCAATCGACAGCTTCACGCTTTGCAAGGCCTGGTCGGAAAGAAAAAAGCCGAAGTCATGAGTGAGCGCCTACGTAAAATTAATCCTCAGGCCAAAGTGAATTCGCTTCCGATGTTTTACAACAAGGATACATCTGGCGAAATCTTGGCCCACAAGCCGGATTTTATTGTGGATGCGATCGATAACCTGACGGCTAAAACTTATTTACTGAATCAATGCCGTGAACAAAACATTAAAGTTATTACCAGCGGTGGAGCTTCTGCGAAGATGGATCCCACACGAATTAAAATCACGGATCTGGCCAAAACGGAAATTGATCCGATGTCTCACACGGTAAGAAAAATTTTACGCCAAGACTATAATTTTCCGCGCACTAAATTTTTTGATATCCCTTGTGTTTTTTCAGACGAAATTCCCATGGAGCCGGTTGAGCTCCATTATGATTTGGGCCAAGGATTCAAATGTGTTTGTCCACAAATGCAGGACAATCCCCACGGATGTCTTCACCGTAATGTTATTTATGGGACTTCAAGTTTTGTTACGGGTGCCTTCGGCTTAGCCATGGCCTCGTGGGTGGTTCGACAAATCACCGGTATTGAGGCCACTTTGTCCGCCGGTCCAAAAAAGAAATTAAGAACTCCAAGAATTCCGTTAACGGTAGAAACTCAAGCTTCGCTATGAGTCTAATCATATTTTTCGGCATGGCTTTATTGATTTTCATCGCTGGCGTGATCGCGATTACCGTGACGCTTTATCAGTGGAGAAAACAAAGACAATTAAAATCACAAAATAATATTAAGGCTAAAACCAAAGCTAAACTTCAGGAGACTTAAGCCCATGACAATTACAAATTTTATCGATCATCATTACCGTCATTTCAACGCCGCCGCTTTAAAAGACGGAGCCGTTGGTTACAAAAAACACATCGATGAAGGCGGTCAAATGTTAGTGACTCTGGCCGGAGCCATGAGTTCCGCTGAGTTAGGATTGTCGTTAGCTGAAATGATTCGACAAGGTAAAGTGCACGCTATTTCTTGCACCGGAGCAAATTTAGAAGAAGATGTTTATAATCTGGTGGCTCATGATCATTACGTTCGTATACCTAATTACCGGGATTTAACTCCGCAGGACGAACAAAAACTTTTAGAAAAACATCTTAACCGTGTGACCGATACCTGTATTCCAGAAGAAGAAGCTATTCGACGAATTGAAAAAGCCATTCTTAAAGTTTGGCAAGACGCTGATAAAAAAGGGGAAAGTTATTTTCCTCATGAATACATGTATAAAATATTATTAAGCGGTGAATTAAAACAGTACTATCAAATTGATCGCAAAAATTCGTGGTTGTTAGCAGCGGCTGAAAAAAATATTCCGATGGTGGTGCCGGGTTGGGAAGATTCCACTACCGGAAATATTTTTACCGGACATTTAATCAAAGGGGATATCAAAAATCCCCATACTGTAAAATCTGGTATTCAGTACATGATGT
>JACMMZ010000220.1 GCA_014378775.1 Pseudobdellovibrionaceae bacterium | reverse complement strand
CGAAGCTCCGCAATTATCCGCCTATCAAGTTAAAGGTGTTATACTCGGTGCGATTGATTATAAAACTAATTTAAATAACCGAGTGATGACTTCGGGACGCGTGAATGCTTTGAAAGCTGTTCAAGGCGGAATTGCGAACGTGCAAACGGTGGCTTGGAATCCATCCTATTCCCCTGTGTATAAAATAGAATCCCGTGATATCGCTTCAACTTCCGGTGGTGCCGGTGGTGGATGCGGAATGGTGCAAGCTTTAGGGAACTCGGCCAGCGGATCGGCCAGTGGCTTTGGTGTTCCGGAATTTTTAAATATGTTAGCAATGCTTGTGATGATGTTCTTACCTTTAACTTACGCGCTTAAATTACGGTCTCAAAAACCGCAGTATGTCCGTCAATATTCACGTTTTGAAATTGCGAAAGAGTTGCAAATTAAAATCGGTGACGAAGTGGTCAATCTTATTTCGAATTCAATTTCAATGGGTGGCTTTTCATTCTCAAAAAATTTAGCTTTAAATAAGGGACAAAAAATTAAAGTCAGATTAAATGCCGATTCTGAGGTCGATGCCGAAATTGTTTGGAACCGCGAAAATAATGCTTACGGTGTGAAGTTCAATCAAATGACTGACGCCGTCCGCAGAGAAATAGAATCGTGGACTTCAGGATTATCACCCACAAGCTGTTAAACTGAGGTCAATTTTTAAAGCAGTAAACCCTTGAGCATTATATTTGCGACCGCAAAATAAATAATTAATCCAGCCACGTCGACAATGGTGGCCACAGCCGGGGCTGAAGCTGATGCTGGATCGAATTTAAGTTTTCGAAGTAAAAATGGCAACATGGATCCAGTGATCGTGCCCCATAACACACAACCCAAAACGGAGATGGCAATGGTGATCGCGATATACACGTAATGTTCTCCGTACATTTGTTCGCGCCACGGCCATAAAATAATTCGAATCAATCCAATAGCACCCAGACAGGCTCCTAAAGCGGCGCCGGTGGCCACTTCGCGAATGAAAACACGCCACCAGTCTTTTAATTTCACTTCACCTAAGGCCATCGCGCGGATAATCAAAGTCGAAGCTTGCGATCCAGAATTTCCGCCCGAGCTGATGATCAGCGGAATAAACATGGAAAGAACCACGGCCTTTTCAATTTCATGCTGGAAGTAACCCATAGCAGTGGCGGTGAACATCTCACCGACAAAAAGTATCATCAGCCAGCCGGCTCGTTTACGTAACATTTCATAAAAAGAAATTTGCATATAGGGCGCATCCAGAAATTCCACACCGCCGATTTTATGAATATCTTCGGTGGCTTCTTCTTGAACGGCGGTGGCCACGTCATCGAATGTAACGATACCTACCATTTTTTGGTCGGCATCGATTACGGGAATGGCCATGAATTCATATTTAGAAAAAAGTTGACCGATTTGTTCTTGATCTAAATCAACCGGAATTTGGATCACGTCGGTGTGCATGATTTCTTCGATTTTTTTCAAACCGTTAGCGGCAAAAAGTTCTCTAAAAGAGACCACACCTAATAATTTTTGTTCAGGACTTAAAACGTAAGCGTAATAAATTGTTTCTACTTGGGTTTTGGCCTGAATCCGAATATAACTGATGGCTTCATCGACGTTCAAGTACGGACGCAAACGAATGAAGCGCGAATTCATGATACCGCCGGCATTATCCTCGGCGTAAGCTAACAGGGCATTCACTTCACGTTTGGTCTGGGGATCAAGTAAAGATAAAAGTTCTTCTTTTTTTTGTTCTTTATTTTTCTTTTCATCGTCTTGAGCTTCTTGAATGAGATCGGCCGCATCATCCGGGGCTAAAAGTCGCAGCCAAGAGCGCTGTTCGAGCAGCGCGTAATCGCCGATCAATTCGTACTGATCACTGGCATTCAAATTAAGGAAAAATTCTTCTGCATCAGTGCGGTGTAATTTAAGAAACTCAGTTTGACGTTGATCTAAAGTGAATTGACTCCAATGTTCCAGCAAATCATTAACGTCGAAAACAATGTCGAATTTTGAAATATCACCTTGGAAAAGATTTTCAACATTGCTGTCTGATGTTTTTTCTGTCGATTTATCAGATTTTTGGTTATTAGAATTATCTTCGTTTTCTGACATGAGGATAAACTAACCTGAGGTTATGAAAGCCTCAAGCACTTCTTTCGGAGGGCCTGATTTTTTTATTTGGCCGTTTTCAATCCAAATCAGCTGATGGCAGTTTTCAATCGTCACCAAACGGTGAGCCACAATGATTTGTGTTTTGTCTTTCAAGGCCGTTTCGAGTGTTTCAGTCAAAATGGCTTCTGATCGGGGATCAATATTAGCCGTAGCTTCATCGAGAATAATAAAAGGTGCGTCTTTCAAAAGACAGCGCGCCAAACTTATCAGTTGTTTTTCACCAAACGACAGATTAAGTCCGCGTTCTTCGATGTGATGAGCCAAACTGAGATGGATTCCCACACGGTTCAAAATTTCGGTGAGTTTTTCGTCTGAGTAAAGATTAAACAAGTCGATATTTTCTCGAAGTGGTCCTTGGATGAAAAAAGTATCCTGTGACACCACAGCAAAGTGACTGCGGTAATAATCTAAACTCATATCTGAGTCTTCATTAATCGAGATACTTCCACTTGAATAGGGATACAATTTCATAATGGCGGAAATCAAACTGGATTTTCCCGAACCGGTTTTTCCAATGATTCCTACTTTTTGTCCCTGATAAACATCAAGACTGATTTCTTTTAACGTGGGCTCGGCTTGGTTGGCGTATTTTAAAGTTAAGTTTTTGATGTGCAATTGATTCGTTGAGGCCTGTTTCAATTTTGTTGGAACGGTTCGGGATTCTTGGGCTTGACCGGTGAAAAATTCCGCCTGGGCTGGAAGTCGTGCTTCGCTTTCAAGGGGAAGGCGCAAATACTCATCCATTCGTTGAACGCCAATCATAGCCTCATCAAATTGGGAAAACCATTCAAAGAACATTTGAAGCGCCTGGGTGGCCAGAAAAGTATAACTCAGAACCACCGAGACCTGTCCGATGCCGATGATGTTTTTATTCATCAAATAAATAGATAATACTCCATTTAAAATAAACAATCCAAAAGACATGATATTAAGCTGAGCCGAAAAAATAAAGACGCGTTTAAAAACCGTTTCTTTAGCTGACACAAAAATTTGATCCAAGGAATTAAAGCGTTGGATAAACTGGCTGGAAGAATTCGCCAATTTTATATTGGTGGCACCTTGCACGGTTTCAGAAAAATGAGCCACCGATGGGGCTCGTAGCCAAGCTACTTGAGACCGGGCCCGGCGAAGTTCTTTTTGATTGTATTTATGAATACCGTAAAAAGACAAAGTCGCCAAACACAATGGAACGAAAAAAAACGGATGAATCGAAATTGTGATAATGGCTATGGCAATGACGTCAAAAATAATCGATAAAAATTCTGCTAATGGACCGCCGAATAAACGAAAAAGATTTCCGTAATCACTGGAAAATCGTGAAGTGATTTTACCAGCCGGTTGCCGATCGAAAAAAGCCAATGGATACCGCGAGACCCGGAGCGTGGTTTCGTCATAAATTTTAGAAACGGCATAAGAGGCTAACCGAGAAATCGCAATTCGAAAGGTTGTGGCCATAACAAAAGACAAAGATAAAACCAGCATCAGCTTGATCAAAAGTGATTGCAGCAGTTCATGCGTAATCCCCGGGCTTGAATCTAAAGTCTGGGCTATGATCTTTGAATTATACAATAGGAAAAATCGTCCACAAAATCCCAAAGCCAATAAAAATACGATAGCTACCATATACTTTCGGAAAGCCTGGTAAAGGGTGTTGTAAACGGTATTACTTGGCATTGAATTGATCCGATTTTTCTAGAAATTGCGGGTAGGTGCCGTCAAACACAATCGACCCTTGATCTAAGTAAATAATCCGGTCGGCGTATTTTAAAAAACTGTGTCTTTGGGTAGTGATCAAAAAAGCGTATCTCTGGGTCT
>JACMMZ010000219.1 GCA_014378775.1 Pseudobdellovibrionaceae bacterium | reverse complement strand
TTTGGTCCTCGTTATAAAGGATTGCTCGATGATATTTTTACAAATGGCGTATTACCCGATGATTTTTCGTTATACCTTCATCGACCAAATATAAGCGATCCTGATTTGGCCCCGGAAGGATGTGACTGCTTTTATGTTCTTGCGCCGGTGGCCCATTTAGGAAAACTACCGATTGATTGGTCGAAAGAATCTGATCGATACGCTAATACAATTTTAAAATATCTGGATGAACGATATATGCCAGGATTAATAGATTCTTTAGTGGTTAAGAAAATATTTACTCCGGAAGATTTCAAAACCGAATTGAATTCGCATTTAGGGGCAGCTTTTTCTCTGGAACCAAAATTGACTCAAAGTGCGTATTTCCGACAGCACAATAAAGATTCAGAAATTAAGGGACTTTATTTTGTCGGAGCTGGAACTCATCCCGGTGCGGGTATTCCCGGGGTTGTTAATTCAGCCAAGGCCACGGCCGGACTGATGCAAAAAGAATTAAATTTGGAAAATCCGAGTCTTCATGGCTGATCATTTAGTGAGTCAATCCAAAAAGGATATTACAAAAGGTTCAAAAAGCTTTTCTTTAGCGAGCCTATTTTTTTCACGACAGCAAAAAGAAGCGGCTTGGCTGCTGTACGCGTGGTGTCGCTACTGTGACGATGTGATTGATCATTCGACCTCAATGGCCGAGGCCCAAGCAAAAACTGAAGAGCTTATTTCAGAAACTCAAAAATGCTATTTAGGAACATCTTTAAAAGAACATCCTTGGTCAGGACTAAATCAAATTATACACCAGTACAAAATTTCGCAGAAATATCCCCTAGATTTATTACGAGGATTTAAAATAGATGCCGACGGTCAAAAAATTAAAACCATCGATGACTTACTTGATTATTGCTACTGTGTCGCAGGAACCGTGGGTTTGATGATGTGTCATATTATGAACGTTGATCGACCTGAAGCCTTGAAACACGCGGTTGATCTGGGTCACGCCATGCAAATCACAAATATTTTACGAGATATCCGAGAGGATCATCTGATGGGTCGTTTGTATTTGCCAGAAGAATTTCTGGCTGAAGAAAATTTGAATCCTCAAAATTTCTTCGATGAGGCTAACCGACCTCAACTTAAAAAGGTGGCTGATCGTTTAAATCAATTAGCCGACCGGTATTATGTCAGTGGGCTCAAAGGTCTGATGTATTTACCCTGGCGTTCAGCTTGGGCCGTAAGTATTGCGCTTTTTGTTTACCGCGATATTGGGCGCCAAGTTAAAGCGCAGGGAATATCGGCCTTTGATCAGCGAACAGTTGTATCCGGGGCGCGAAAATTTTTTCTACTTATTTGTGCCAGTCTTAAATTGATATCGACAATTCCTGCGCGGCTCATGGAGCCGTGGAATTCATCTCAGCTAAATAAAAATCGGAGTGAACTTTGAAAGCAAATTCATTTGTTGAAGATACAATTGTTTACGCAAGCCGAGTTCGTGAATTTTCTACAGAAGATTGGATCGTATACGTCTTATGGATCGGGCTGATGTACGGTTTGTTTTTTGCCGTAACTGGTTTTTTGCTTGTCGGTCACTACTCCGGAGTGATTTTCCCCAGCTATGTTTGGAACGTACCAATCGGGGTATTTATTTTTTCGACAGCGATCGCTTTTGATACCATCGGGCACCGCACGGTTTACAAAGAATTTTTAAAAAAAGGAGAAGAGCTGGTTCACCACATCACAATATTTGCTGGAATTACCAGTACGTTATTACTTTGTGTGGCTTATCATTTTCCGTTATTTCTTAGAATTCCGACCCTGGTCATGATCGGGCTTAGTATTTTTTATTCCGTAGTGGATGAAGCTTTACATTGGTACCGCTACCTCAGTAAAGCGTCGGACCGAGTCGAGATGTGGAGTCATTTTTTTATATTTGTCGGTCACCTCATCATGATCGTTTCATGGTGGAAGTGGTTCGATGAAGGCTACATCGGAGTTGCAGAAACTTTAGCTAAGAATACTTTTTTAAGTCTGTACTAATTAACTAAAACTGATTTGTTCTTCTCTTTTGATCAGCCAGATCGAGAGAAAAAGAAAAATAGCGGCGTAAATCCCTAAACCGTAAACATATCGACTTTCGGTCGGAATTTTTGAGGCTACAGACCACATCAATTCCCCGTACATTCTGGTAGGTAAATACGGCGAAATCTTCTGAACTGCAGTGGGTAAAGCCGAAGGCGGCATCCAAAGGCCACCCGCAAAGGAAAGCACCAGGTAAACCAAATTAGCTACCGGTAGGATTGTTTTACTCCCCACCCATTGTCCCAAGCAAATTCCTAAAAGTGCAAAAGGAATTGCACCAGCAAAAATCCGGATTAAAAAAAGAACCCAGTCAATATCTGCAAGTTTTAAGTCTGAGAAAATAAAGGCGGTACACAGAACGCCGGCGACTGCAAAACTTGAAAAAATAAAACCTGAAATGATACGCGAGCCTAAAATAATACCACGATAACTGGGAAGAGATCTTAAGTAAAAGTACCATGAGGTCTCTTTTTCCTGAGAAATCCCCACGCTGAACTGAAATAAGACGACAGAGAGAACACTAAAACACGAGAAAGAATAGGTCAAAAAAATGATCGCGTCTGGAGTTTTAGCATTTGGAATTCCAAAAAACCAAAAAAACATTGATGGAAATAAAATGCTGCTGACGACGTACATGGGTTGTCGACAAAGCTCAATGGCTAAAAAATAGGAGTGATAATAAAGTTGCTTTAAATAATTCACTTCTTTTTCCTCATTTTTAAAAACGCTTCTTCGAGAGTGCTGTCAAAAATATGTATATTTTTAAATTCAATCTTATTAAGAACCAGATTTTTTACGAATAAATCCGCATCTTGTGTGTGTTCAGTTTTGAGTTCATTTTGAACTTCGAAACATACTTTCTTATAATCAACGCAGCTCTTGATTTCGGCTATCGATCCCTGGGCCAGAAGTTGGCCTTCGTCTAAAACAACCACTTGATCGGCGACCAGGCTGGCTTCATTAAGATCATGCGTTGACAGCAAGATACTGCCGCCACTCTTTTTGAAGCTTCTGAATTCATCCCATAAAATTTGTCGTGATTCAACATCAAGTCCGGTGGTGGGTTCATCTAAAATTAAAATTTTGGGACGACCAATTAAAGCGGAGGCTAGGCCAAGGCGACGCTGTTCTCCGCCGCTCAAATCTCCGGCTTTGTTATTTTTAATTTTTACTAAATCAAACCGATTCAAGAGTTGATCTACCGGTAATGGCTGTAAAAAATGTGTCGACACAAAATTTAAAATTTCAAAAATTTTTAAATGGGGCGGAAATGAAAGCTCCTGAGACGTGTAACCAATTTGACTTTTGACAAAATTATTGTGATTAAGTTCTCCCAAAATTTTACAGTGACCTTGATCGGCTTTTTTTAAACCCATTAATATTTTGAGAGTGGTGCTTTTACCGGCTCCGTTAGGACCCAGGAAAGCGACGATCGACCCGGCCGCGACGCTAAAACTCAGATCGTTGAGTATGACTTTGGCTGCATAATTTTTTTTTAAATTTTTAACTTCGATTACCATATTTATTTGGCTTTTTTATCAAAGACGGTTCGAAAGTCTCGGCTGAATTGAGGATGCTCCGTCTTAAATAGTACATCTAGAAAGGGATAAAATAAGCTGAAGTTGTAGCGATAATAGCGATGATGTTGCGTATGATGAACTCCACTGACAAACCACTTGGCCAGAAATTTCTCACTATTTTGGGGTAAAATTTCAAAACCGAGATGATTAGAGACTGCGGAAATGGTCATCGCGGTCAGATAAATTAAAACGACTAACGGATGAAGCGGAACAACCAAAACGATCAGAGGTAATGCTAAAGCCTGAATAACGCCTTCGACGGGATGAAATGAAAATGAAGCCCAAGGCGACGGGGTCACTGAATGATGATGAACTTTATGAAACAATTTAAAAATACGTGGTTGGTGGAGCCATCGATGAGTCCAATAAAAATAAAGTTCATGAACCAGGCTGGTTAATATAAAACTCGCAGGCAAATACCAATATCCAAACTGATCAAATTTCAGATAGATTTGCGTTAAATTATTCTGCCACAGCAGTCCCATTACCACGCCACTTAACCCAAAAACGATCGAGGTGTACATCGACCACTTGATTTCATAAAGCTGCTGGCTGGAGTCGGGTAAAAAGTCGTAAATCTGCCTTTTTTTAATGGACTGCAACTTCGATTTATAAAAACCCAACCAAAAGGCTCCGGCCAAGAGAAAATATCTAAAAATTATAATTAAAATAAGGACCACCGTGGCGATTATAAAATTCATCGGCTGGAGCAAATCGAAAGGAATATAGGATTCGAATTTTTCAAAATGTTCCATCCTTAATTTTTGTTGTAATTGAGGAAATTTTGCAAGTACATTGGTTCATAGATGAGATCAAGTGTGTCAGAAAAAGTATGCATAGCGGGTGGTGGATTAGCGGGCTGCTTGCTTCTGGTTGCCTTAAAAAACAAATGGCCCGATGTGATTGTGGAACTTCATGAAAAGTCTTCAATTCTGTGTGGTGATCACACCTGGAGCTTTCATCATGATGACGTGCCAAAGGCCTTCTGGCCTTGGCTTGAGCCCTTAGTCACGTGCAGCTGGCCTTTTTATCAGGTTTTTTTCCCCCGTTATGAGCGCCAGTTTAATTCGAAATATTATTCTATTAAATCAAAAGATTTAGCCCGAAAAATCTTAGAGCAGTATTCAGATTCGGTATTTTTAAATTCTTCACTGGATTTAGTTCAGGCGGACTTTATTACGGTAGGCTGGCCACCTATGTCCAAACCAGAAAGCTTTGGATACCAAAAATTTGTGGGTCTTGAAGTTACGACCGCTGAACCTCATGGTTTAAAAGGCCCTATTTTAAAAGACGTGCGCGAACCTCAAACCGATGGTTATCGCTTTTTTTACGTTTTACCTTGGTCTGATCATAAGCTTTTAATTGAAGACACCTACTATTCAAATAGTCCTCAGCTCAATTTCGAAAATATTAAGTCTGAGATTTTGCGTTATGCCGATCGTCATGGTTGGAAAATTAGCGAAATCAACAGCCGTGAAATGGGATCACTTCCGCTTGAAATGATTCGACAGGATCTTAAAAATGCAAATAAATCTTTTGGTGCCGCCGCAGGGTTGGCCCATCCGGTGACGGGATATACATTACCCCTAATTTTGCAACAAATTGATTCGGTTCTGGATTTGGATCAGTTTAAAATGGGGTCAATAAAGAAAAGTTTAGAATTAAGAAATAAAAAATTATCTAAAAACTTTTCATTTTATCGATTGCTTAACCGCATGATGTTCAAAGCGGCCGTTCCCGAAAAACGATACGTTATTTTAGAAAGATTTTATCGTCTTTCTGAACCGCTTATCCAAAGATTTTATGCCGGTCAAACGACGTTTTTTGATCGTATACGCATACTTTCCGGTAAGCCACCGGTTCCTCTTGCTCAGGCGATAATGTGTTTGAAAGAAAGTCGTCCTTAAGGCAGCAAGTCGCATGATAATTATTACCATGAAATTGAAGTCCGCATCTGGAGGTGAAATTATGTCGACGGTACAAATAGAAAAAATATCAATACCTGAACTGACCCAGTATTTAAGCAACAAAAAATGGATTTTGGATGGCGACGAAGTTCAGCATTCAGAACCTCTGACCCAAGGAAACATGAATTTATGTCTGCGGGTCACAACCCAACAACAAAAATTAGTGATCAAGCAAGGGCGCGCTTGGGTTGAGAAATACCCTCACATTCCTGCGCCCTTGGGGCGCACCACGACCGAGGCTCTTTTTTATAAAACCATATCCGTTACTCCGGGGTTAGCGGCGGCGATGCCGCGATTTATAGGCGTCGATCACCGGTTGCAAGTAATGGCGACAGAATTTATTGGTGACAGTGTTGATGGAAATTTTATTTATGCCGAAGAAAATGGGTCTGATTTTTTTAAAGAGTGGTCAACGGATTTGTTTCATTTTCTGCAGAATTTATCTGCTATTTCGACCGTTGATTTTAAGTCTGAATTTGATAATAACGAATTGAAAAAGCTCAATTCCTTTCACATGTACGATTACCCTTTTCAAAAAGAGCAAATTTACAAAGCTACGCAGGATTTAAATTTGAATCTGACGTGGCTTCTGACCGACGAAAATCTTCAGCTGCGAAAACAATTAAGTAAAGACTATTTAGCTCCCGGATCTTATTTGATTCATGGTGATTTCTATCCCGGAAGTTTTTTGGTTCAAAAAACAGAAAAAAACAAAAAGATTTATGTTTTCGATCCCGAATTTTGCACCTTAGGGCGGCGTGAATTTGACGTGGGAGTCTTTTTGGCCCATGTCCTTTTAGGATCCGCTCCACTGATTGAAACACTTAACGAATTTAAAGAAAAAGATTATTTAGCGCAATTAGATTTTGAATCGGTCAAAAATATTGCGGCCTACGAAATGCTCCGCCGGATTTTAGGAGTTGCGCAGGTTTTGCACGGCGCTTCAAACGAAAAGAAAAAAAGTTTAATTCTGATGGCGAAGGAATTACTATGTTGATTTATTTTTGAAGCGATCGTCGGGATTATTATTAAGATTTAAATTTTTTTCATAAAAATTATTAAGAAAGCGATGAGGTAGGTTTAATAAAAAAGCTAATTTAAGCAGTTGATTCATCAAAGATTGCTTAAAAATGCCATTTGTGGCGAATCGAATCGAGGAGGTTTCACTGAAAAAAGGAAGCAAAACGGGTTTTTGTATTTTTCGCAATTGATAAGATAAAATTGTGTCTTCGAAAATATCAATATCGGGTAAATCTTTTAAAAATAAAGAGCGATGAAAAAACACACAATGATCTAGGTAAAATATGTGTCGCAGGCGACCGCGGATCCGATTGGAATACCAAGACGTAAACTTGTACACGAAGTGATTGTGGTCAAACTTGTGGGTAAAGGCACCCCAAATGGTCTGATGACCGTGGTCTCGCAGATACTCAATTCCCTTAAGATCAATCAGACTTCGAGGGTGATGAAACAAGATCATAGATCCCTTCGCACGACGAAAACCTATATTTAACCGTTCAGCTCGAGAGATCGCTAAGGATTTATCAATGTAGATGATTTCAACTTGATCTATTTTCCGGGCGTTTTTTAACGTTTGATTTAAAAAACGATTTCCAGGTTCATCAGATGTAGGAATAATGATGCTTAAGATCGGATTATTTTTTTGAGTTGTTTTGTCGGTATATTTCATGTTGCACTTTCCCAAACGGTAGCACAGGATATATGCTAATGAAAACAGTTTTCGTTTTAGTTCTTTTTTATTCAAATTTTTTATTCGCTGCTGGTCCGGATTTGTGGATTGATTGTGATACGGCCACCGGAATTTTATTTAGAGATGTTGACGATGGTTACGTTTTAGCTCACGCCATTCAAAATTTTCCCGAAAGAGTGGCAGGAATTAGTGTTAGTTTTGGTAACGTAAATAATCCACGCAAACAAATGAATATTGTTAGAAAAATTATGGAGTTATCCAAAGTTGACATCGATTTATTTCAAGGGGCTACAAATCCGCTCGACATTCGCAGTCCCGGATCACAGGCCTTAGCGCGTTTTTTAAAAAATGCGGTAGAACCTTATTCAGTCACGATTTTAGCTTTAAGCCGCATGACCACAATTGAGGGTGCACTTGAAATATATCCTGAAGGACGCACAAAAATTAAGGAAATACTTTTTGTAGGAGGAAGAACGACCGCAGACGAACCTCGAGTCGGGAAGCGCAAATGGACACTTCCCGATAGCAACTTTTGGGGTGACGAAAAGTCGTTCAAGGATATTCTTGATCGCGGAATAAAAATCACTTTATTTCCAACCGACATTGCCGTTCAGTTTAAAATGACAAATGAGGATTTGAATTACATGAAATCAAGCAGTCATTTAGGTCATTGGTTAGCTCAGAAATCTCGTTCATGGATGCTTGTGTGGAAAGTCATACTGGGTGAAAATGGTTTTTTCCCGTTTGATCTTATGGCTTCGGCCTACATTTCGTTAAGAGCAGAGATGACGTGTTTTCAAAATATACCACTTCAAATTTTAGCTCTTCCAGATTATCACTTTGGAAAAAATGGAAATAAAATCAAGAATCGAATCGTCGTCTCCTACGACTTTGAAATTTCAAAATATAAAGTCGATTACTGCTACAAAGTAAGCGGTACCTTTCATGACAAGCTCATGACTCAGCTTCTGAAAAATTAGGCGCCTGGATTTTCTAATGATAGATATTCCATTTAGAAAAAATACCACACGACGTAAAGCCGTTCCTGCGGTTTTACCGTATTATTGAAAATTTTCGGAAATGTTGAGGTTCCAATCATAATTGATGTATTCAAAGCTTTTAATCGTTTTTATTTTAGCTTTGAGATTTGCATCACTTGTAAACTGGACTAAAAAATTTTGCACCGATCCGTAATCTTCGTTAAAATCAGCATCATACCATTTTGTCAAGTAAGTCACGTAAAGCCTGTTTTCTGCAAAATGAAAATGTCTTTTTGTTTTCAGCGCTTTGGTGATATTTTCATCTAACTGTTGATTTATTTTTTCCGGCGTATAGATTTTTTTAGATAATGGCGGGCAGTTGACCGAGGCACAGTTGACCGCAAAATGGATACGGGCGTCTTTCCATTTTTTGGTCTTATAAGCTTCGCCTAATAAAGTTTCTTTCTCGATTTGATCAAGGCTCATGGCTTTCCCGCCAACTTTAAAATCTAATGCGGAGAAAGCCTTATAGGGACTGAAAAAACTTCCGAGATCTTTGACCGAATTTATGCTCAATTTTTTATTTTTAAAACCATCTTTTAAAATTTTTGAAATCATAAAAAAATTATAGGTGTTGATCCAAAAAGCTAAAGCTTCGTCTTTATCTTTCAAAAGTATCGGATCAAATTTTTCAATAATTTTTAATTGCTCGTCACGGTTTTTAGCCCCGTCTTTTTCGTCATAAATTTTTTGATACTGCACGTGCGTTTCAAATCCACCATCCGGAAGATTAATTGCAGTCACGTATTGATCCAGAATGTTTTGGTATATTGTGAATGACGGGATTTCAGCCAAGGATGATTGAGCCGAAAATATTAATATTACTGTCAGCATTATTTTTTTCATTATTTGAGTCTCCAGTGGTTGAATCGTTTAGCCCATTTCAGAGCGGACGGGGAAACATGATTCTTACGCCAATTTCCTGCAGCGGATTTATTAGCTTCGGCCAAAGTGGGATAAATATGAATGGTACCTAAAATTTTATTGAGGCCTAAATTGTATTTCATGGCCAGAACATATTCGGCGATGATGTCACCGGCGTGAATTCCCACAATCGTGGCGCCCAGAATTTTATCTTTCCCCGGAACGGTTAGCACTTTAACTAATCCGTAACCGGCTTCTTCCGTTAATGCTCGATCTTGACCTTTCATATCGAAAGTTGTGACTTCGAACGGAATATTTTGTTCAATCGCTTCTTGTTCATTCAGTCCGACTCGCGCCACTTCCGGTGCGGTGTAGGTGCACCAAGGTATCACGCGGTAATCCACCCTGAAACTATAAAATGGTCTTAGCATCGCATTAACGGCGGCGTACCAAGCCTGGTGTGCAGCCATGTGAGTAAATTGGTAGGGACCCGTTGCATCTCCGCAAACAAATATATTTGGATAATTCGTGGCTAAAAATTCGTTAGTTGTGATCGTACCGTTTTTATTTAATTTGATATCAAGCGCTTCAGCTCCGAATCCATGAGTATGAGCTTTTCGTCCTAAGGCCACCAAAACTTGATCGAATTCAAGTTCAACTTCACTTGTTTCGTTTTTTACCGTGCAAATCTTACGGTTGTTGTTTTGGCTAAACTTAAGCGCTTCGTGATTCGTTAATATTTGAACTCCGTCTTGTTCCATTTTGTCTTGCACCAGTTTTGAAACTTCGACGTCTTCGCGAAGAAGAATTCGTGGAGATTTTTCAACCAAAGTTACGTTGCAACCTAAACGTTGCAAAGCCTGGGCTAATTCGCAACCAATCGGTCCCCCGCCTAAGATGAGAAGCTTTTCGGGCTTTTCACGCAGAGACCATAAATTATCCGAAGTCAGTGGAATCATTTCCTTCAGTCCAGGAATATTGGGAACTAATGGACCTGCACCCGTGGCGATGACAATATTTTTTGTGACTAAAATCCGACCGTTTACTTCCACTTGGTACGGGGAAATAATTTTAGCCGAGCCGGAAATACATTCGACACCAAGGCTTCGGTAGCGCTCCATCGAATCATGCGGCTCAATCGTTTTAATAATTTTTTGAATTCTTTCCATCACGTCGCTGAAATTAAATTCAACTGAAGTACTTCTAACTCCCAAGGTGGCCGAATTTTTAACATCACTTAAAAATTTGGCAGATCGGATAAGGCTTTTGCTAGGGATACAACCGGTGTTGAGACAATCTCCGCCCATGCGATTTTTTTCAATTAAAGCGACTTTGGACTGAGCGGCAGCGGCAATGTAAGACGTCACTAAGCCGGCGGAACCGCCACCGATAACCACCATGTTGTAATCAAAAGATTTTGGTTTTTTATAACGCTTTAGATATTTTCTGGACTGGATAGTTGAAACTATTTTTTTAACCAAAAAAGGAAAAAGTCCTAAGAGAACAAACGATCCTAAAATTTCAGGTGAAATGATTCCGGATAATGAGGTGATTTTGGAAAGTGCTGTGCCCGCGTTGACGTACACAAAAGTCCCGGCCAACATTCCGATTTGACTGACAAAGAAAAAAGTCAAAACACGAATCGGTAAAATACCCATGACTAAATTGATCACGAAAAACGGAACCGCCGGAATCAGTCTTAAGGTGAAAAGATAAAAGGCGCCTTCTTTTTTAAAGCCCTCATTGATCTGACGAAGATTAGATGCGAATTTTTTCTGGACGAAATCACGCAAGAACAAACGTGAAACGAGAAACGCACAAGTTGCGCCAATGGTACTGGCGACTGAGGCGACCGCGGTACCGATGACCACTCCAAAAAGGGCGCCGCTGGCTAAAGTCAAAATCGTGGCTCCGGGAAGACTTAAGGCCACGACAACAATGTAAACCGCGATAAACACGGTGATTGTAAAAGCGGGCTGCAGATTATAATAAGCTTTAAATTGATCTGACTGGCTCTTGACATAATCTAGTGTCAGATAAGATCCGATTTCTAGTTTGAAAAAAATAAAAAAAAGAACAGCCGCGGCGGCTAAAATTAAATACTTAGAATATTTTTTCATGAATTAATATTGCCACGGGAATTTTGAGAAATCACGGTCTCGTTTTTCCAGAAAGGCATCTCGACCTTCTCGAGCCTCATCAGTCCCGTAAGCCAGTCGTGTCGCTTCGCCGGCAAAAAGTTGCTGTCCCACCAGGCCATCATCGATCATGTTAAAGCCAAATTTTAACATACGAATAGCGGTGGGAGATTTCGAATTCATTTCACGCGCCCATTCAAGCGCGACATTTTCCAATTCAACATGCGGTACGACTTCGTTCACCATCCCCATGTCAAAAGCATCCTGAGCCGAATAATTTCGACCTAAGAAAAATATTTCACGCGCTTTTTTTTGACCGACCTGACGAGCCAAATAAGCTGACCCGTAACCGGAATCAAAACTGGCAACGTCGGCATCGGTTTGTTTAAAAATAGCGTGCTCTTTTGAAGCTAAAGTTAAATCACAGACAACATGTAAAGAATGTCCTCCACCGACAGCCCATCCCGGCACCACGGCCATCACAATCTTAGGCATAAATCGAATCAAACGCTGAACCTCGAGAATATGTAAGCGGCCTAATCGCGCTATATCCACTTTATTCAAAGGGCTTTGGCCGGTTCCGTTATTATCAAGACCTTCGTATTTGTAACCATCTTGACCGCGAATGCGTTGATCGCCGCCGGAACAAAAAGCCCAGCCGTTATCTTTCGCAGACGGCCCGTTACCGGTCAATATTACCACGCCGACATCGGCCGATAGACGTGCATGCTCAAGAGCTAAAAAGAGTTCATCCACCGTTTCGGGGCGAAAGGCGTTGCGCACCTCGGGGCGGTTGAAGGCGATGCGAACGGTGCCTTGATCTTTTGCTCGGTGATACGTGATGTCGGTAAAATCAAATCCTGGGACTTCGAGCCATTTTTCGGGATTAAAAATATCTGAAACTTTTTTTGTTGCCATACTATGTAGATAGCATTGAAATAATAACTTATCAAATTGAATTCAGCTTGTTGAATTGAGGTCATCATGGTTCATGATTTAAGTCCGTTTATTTTTAAAATAACCGATTCTTTCGGTCCGCGCTGGTACGGTTTTTCTTACATGTTAGGATTTGTTTGCGCCTATTTTATCGTGTTGTGGTTGGTCAAAAGACAACAGGCAGGTTTATCGCAGGAACAAGTTTCAGATTTTATAACTTACTGTGCGTTTGGAACAATGATCGGCGGACGACTGGGTTATTGTCTTTTTTATGATCCCGAACTTTTATGGTCGACCAGTTGGAGTTTTCCATTTTGGAAAGCTCTCGCCGTCAATGAAGGCGGGATGGCTAGTCATGGCGGCATTATCGGTATCGTCATTGCCTGTTGGATGTATGGTCGAAAGTACCGAGTCAATTGGATTTATCTTTTGGATGTGATTTCAATTGTCGGACCGGTCGGAGTTTTTTTTGGACGCATTGCCAATTTCATCAATGGAGAACTGGTTGGTCGCGTAGCACCGGCGGATTTTGCCTACGGTGTGAAGTTTCCGACCGATATTTTAAATTGGCCCGGCTATGAATTTGACCGCTTAGCCACGTTATCTCCGGTGGTAGAAAAAGTGAATGTCACGGGGTCACAGTGGCTTGAGTGGATGGGTTCGTTTAGATCCAATCAAGTCTCACGCGACCAAGTGTACAGCACCTTAAATAAAATCGTGGCAGAAATACAAACGGGTAACAACGGGGTCAAAGAAGCTATCGCACCGTTTTTAGATTATCGTTA
>JACMMZ010000031.1 GCA_014378775.1 Pseudobdellovibrionaceae bacterium | reverse complement strand
TGTGCCATCCCTTGAATTGATATGGTTAATGCCGCTGCTAAAACGACTGCATTGATCATCTTTTTCATGAATAAATACTCCTTGGATTAACGTTAAATCGGATCACCAGTCGAAAGCAGCTTGACTCAGCTTTTGACCTTGTGAATCATGTTCATATAATGACGACAAAAATCAAAAAAATATTTCTGAACGGCTTGATCACTTTATTACCTTTAGCCGTTACTATTTATATTCTTATTACCGGCATCACCCTGATTGAAAATATACTTGGAAAATTTATCCGCGATATTTTGCCAGAAGGTCTTTATTTCCCCGGTTACGGCTTTGTAGCCACTCTTTTATTGATCTTTATTTTCGGATTGCTAGTAAATAATCTCATCACCGCAACTCTCATTAAAAAAGTTCAAACAAAATTGACTGAAATCCCCATCATCAAAGCAGTTTACTCTCCGTTACGTGATTTGATCAATTTATTTTCTAAAAGTCAAAACGGTCATTCTCCACAAAAAGTAGTCCTGGTCAAATTTTCTGAAACAATAACCGCCTTAGGATTGATCACTCGCGAAGATTTTGGTGATCTTGAAATTAAACACGATTTGCCTACAGACTGCGTTGCAGTACTTTTTCCGATGAGTTACGGATTAGGCGGTTACACTTTGCTGATCAATAAAAATAACATCCAGCACGTCGATATGTCGGTGGAAAAAGCCATGAGTTTAGCTGTGACCGGATGGATCCGAACTGAAACCGAGCCCCCTCCGCCACACAAAGATTAACCTAAAATTTAAGGATGACGAAGCCATGAGAACACAAACCACCTTAGAAAAAGCCTTAGATATAAATACCGATCTGAAATTGTACGGAACCTTTGCCGAAATCGGTGCTGGTCAAGAAGTCGCACGGCAGTTTTTTCAAGTTGGCAAAGCCTCCCAGACGGTGGCCTTAGCTATTTCGGCTTATGATATGACTTACAGTGATATTATTTATGGAAAAGAAAAATCAGGGCGTTACGTGTGCGACTCGCGGTTGAAACAAATGCTTGAAAAAGAATATGAAAAATTAATAAAAAGATTGAATGAAGTGCGCGGAAATAAAACAACTTTTTTCGCTTTTGCCGACACGGTGGCGACGGCTTCAAAAAATAGTCATGGTTGGATGGGTGTAAAATTTCAACACAAAATCGGGGCTGATCCGAGCGAAATCCGCATGCACGTCAGGCTTTTGGATAAACAACGACTGCTGCAACAAGAATCCTTAAGTAAGCTCGGCGTAAATATGATTCACAGCTGTTTTTACAAAAGTGCTGATTCTATTGATTTTACCCAGTCTTTATTTGATCAAATTAAACTGGGATCGATTTCAGTTGATGCCATTCACTTTGAAGGGCCCGCCTTCGTGAAATTCGACCCGCTGTACGTGAACCTGTCGCTGATTCAAATGGGCTTATCCGAAGCTATATTTATCAACACCCAAGCCGAAGTGGAAAATATCGGAGATGCGTTGTGGGATAAAAACATTTTTATTCAGCGGGCGTCATACAAGCCGGTGACTACCACTCACATAGATATTGCATCACGCGGAGTAAAACACTTTGAAAACGAATTTAAATTAAAATCATCGGAAGTAACCACAATTTTCGAATTCACATTAGATAATCGCTTAAAAAATGAAAAAGTCTCAGTGGAAGAAGCCATTCAAAAAGTGAAAATGATCTTGGCTTTAAATCTTCCAGTCCTCGTCACACGCTTTCCTCTTTTTTACCAGATGAAAGAATTTATTCGTTTAGCATCCAATAAGCCATTAGCCATTGTCATCGGAGCTACTCATTTAGATAAATTATTTGATGAAAAATTTTATCTCGATCTGAATGGCGGCTTACTTGAGGGTATGGGAAAATTATTAGACAAATCGACTCGTCTTTATATTTATCCGCACAAAACAAAAGACATCTGTCTTTTAACCAAAAGCTACTTTCCAAAGTCTGCCATTAGACACATCTATACTCATTTTATCGAGAATAAATTTATTCAAGATATTGCCGGATGTGATGAAATTGATGAGTTTATGCATTCAGAGGATATCATTAAAATGATCAAATCAAAAAAAACTGATTGGAAAAAATACGTTCCCGTTTCCATCCATGCGCTTGTTCAGAAAATGAATTAGTTTAATAAACGACATCCAAATTTTTGACCGGTAAATTCGGCTGCAGCAGCATCACCGATAAAAAACTTGGTTGTAACCTTTTTTGATTCAAGATTTATCTGTGGCATCATTGGCATCGTTAAAGCGATATCCGCAAAACAGGCCTCTTGGCTCCGCCCCACTACAAAACGACAGGAACAATATTCTTTGGCCGTGTAGCGTCGAATTAAGGCCGGAACTTTGAACAAATCGCGAAGATGAAGTGATCCCTTGGGATTATTTTCTACCGCAGCTTCTTTCAATGGAGCATCTTTGTCATCGCCAGAGACGCGGTTTTTAACCGCTTTGAAAAATGTATTTCGATTAAATTTCGATCCTTTATCCGTAGCTAATCGAAGGATAACTAATTTTTTTGAGGGACTAGCAACCAAAAGCTGTCCCTGGTGTCCTAAAAGCACAATCGCATCA
>JACMMZ010000218.1 GCA_014378775.1 Pseudobdellovibrionaceae bacterium | reverse complement strand
TATTTATTCATGAAAAGGATGATCAATCCAGTCGTTTTAGCAGCGGCATTAAGCATATCAATTCAACGGATGGCACATGAAGGTTTAGAACTCGGTATCGGCTCGGGAGCAACTCATGCATTAACACCTGATGATTTCAAAAGCGCAACGAAAACCGGTGAAGCGAATCTTTACTGGCTAGGGTATGGTTTTAATTCAAATTGGGGTGTGGAACTTAGTCATGAATCCTATGATTTTGATCAGCTGGATTCACATTACAAAAACTACAGTTTGTCCGGAGTTTACACATTTTTTGCGGATTCCCCCATTCATCCGGTTGCAAAATTAGGATTCGGTGTGACGGAAATCATCAGCGTTTTCGATGTTAAAACCAGTGCACCACAGGCTAAATTAGCTGTAGGAATCGAAGCAGACTTTAAATATGTTTCAGTCGGGGCCTTATTCAATTATATTTTTGCTGCGCGCTCCAATGTGAATCCAGGATTTGAAAAAGGGTCTGTTTTAATTCCCGCCATTTATCTAACGATCCATTGTCCTTCCATCGAAAAACGAGTTTTAAAATCAGCCGCGCCGGATAAGGGAGAATAGGTCAACTGATGCAAGCACTTGTCGTCAATCATTCCATCGTTCGAATCAATTCCAAAAATATTCAAAATATTTTGGATTATATCGTAAAATTTTTGGTCCAAAAAAAAGCGCTAAAGAACGTCAAAAAACTGAGAAAATCTGAAGTGACATTAGTGTTCATTTCAGCTGCGAGAATGAAGGCAATGAATTTTAAATATCGTGAAAAAAATTATGCCACCGATATTCTTAGTTTTGAGCCCAGCTCCGCAGATAGTTTAGGCGATCTGGTTTTATGTCCGAGCGTGTTAAAAAAGCAAGCGAAGCAGAACGGACACTCGTTGGATTATGAAATTTTATATATGTTAATTCATGGGCTTTTGCATTTGCTCGGGTACGATCACGAGAACTCTTTGGCGGCTGAGAAAAAAATGTTTGGCCTTCAAGATCGTTTATTTAGTCAATTGACAGAAGCTAAAATCAATTTACACTTAACCCATGTCAATCGTCGCCGAAGTCAGTGAAATTAAGAAGCAAATCGCCGAATTAGACCAATTTTCTTTGGAGCTTCGGGGGTATCTTTGACTTGGATAAAAAATCTAAGCGTTTAGATCAGTTGGCCATCGCTTCAGAAAATCCTGAATTGTGGACGAAGCCTTTGGAAATGCAAAAGTTAAACAAAGAAAAAACCTATCTGGAAAAGTCGATTTCAGAATGGAAAGATCTTCACGTGAAATTATCTGACGTGAAAGTTCTGTTGGATATGGCCACCGAAGCCCAGGACGAAGCGACCTTTAAAGAAGTTAAATTTGAAATTGATGGCATTCGTAAGATTGCTGAGGCCTTAGAACTTAAGCGCGTCCTCAGCGGAGAATTAGATAACAACAACACTTATCTTTCAATTAATTCAGGCGCCGGCGGAACGGAAAGCTGTGACTGGGCCGAAATGCTTTTGCGCATGTACACCCGGTACGCCGATAAGAACGGATACCGCTGCGAAGTTTTAGATATGACCGAAGGCGAAGGAGCCGGAATTAAATCCTGCACGCTGCTGATCTCCGGAGATTATGCCTACGGACATTTGAAAGCTGAATCGGGAGTTCACCGGCTGGTGCGTATTTCACCATTTGATTCCAATGCGCGGAGACACACTTCATTTGCCTCGGTTTTTGTGTGGGCCGAAGTGGATGATGACATCCAAATTGATGTAAAGATGGACGACATCGAAGTGGAAACTTACCGCTCTAGCGGAGCGGGCGGGCAGCACGTCAACAAAACTGATTCGGCCGTGCGACTACGCCACAAGCCGTCCGGGATTGTGGTGGCCTCACAAACGCAAAGATCGCAAGTCCAAAATCGAGAGCGCGCCATGAAAATGTTAAAAGCGGCGCTGTATGAAAAAGAAGTCGAAAAAAGAAACAAAGAAAAAGATGAAATGAATTCATCTAAAAAAGCCAACGAATGGGGATCCCAAATCCGATCCTACGTGATGCACCCGTATCAAATGGTCAAAGATCACCGCACGGGATTTACCACCAGTCAGGTGAATGATGTGATGGATGGATATTTATCCGATTTTATTATGTCGTATCTAAAAGCCATGATGACGGGTTCCTTGGGTCAAGATGTGAACTTTGGAGAAGATCTTTGATGAAGCCCAATCATTTAAGTAAAATTAAATTTTATTTTTGGCTTTCAATTAAATTATTATTTAACAAAAAAACTCTCTTTGGAGGTTCGGGTCCTTTAGCTTTACTGGGGTTGATTTTAGGTGTAGCGGCATTGGTTGCCAGTCAATCGGTCATGCGCGGATTTCAAAACACCATGGCCAAAGCGGTCATCGACATGAGTGCCGACATTCAGGTCGTAAAGCGGGGACGTTTGATCGAATCTTGGACGGAATTTCAAAAAGAAATTAAAGCCACGGATCCGTCGATTCAAAAAGTTCTTCGCTACGCTCATACCGAAGCTGTTGTGGCTTCAAAGGGTAAAGTCAGTGGCGTATTAGTTCAAGGTTTAGATATGAAAGAAGTTCCCGGAGTTCTTAATTTTGGGCCACGATTTAAAGCGGGTGTCTTACCGCTTGAAAAAAATGAAATTGTCATTGGCCTGGGTTTAGCTAAGAAATTAGATATTCATATGCAGGATAAAATTTATATCGCAGTTCCTTTATCAACACCGTTTGAATCAAACTCTCTTCAACGAAGCGCGGAAGAATTCGTGGTTTCGGGGATTTTAGATATGGGTAAAAATGATTGGAATGAACGCTTGGTGATTTCTCATCTTAAAGACTTGCAGCGACTGACTCAAATCGGGGATCGCTATAACGGAGCCTTTGTTAAAATTGCCGACTCTCAAAAAGCGGTGGAGGTCGCAGCCCACATGTCCCAGACCTTGGAGCCCAAATACTATGTGAGCAATTGGTACAATTTAAATCGTAACATTTTGGAAGCGGCCAGCTTAGAAAAAATTGTCATTTTCTTTGTCGTTTTTTTGATCGTCATCATGGCGGCGTTTAATATTTCTAGTACGCTTTACGTAATTATTCGATCTCGCTTTAAGGATATAGCTATTTTAAAAACATTAGGCTTTAAAGAACGAAACATCCGAAATATTTTCGTGATGCAAGGAATTGCGGTGGGAACTCTAGGAACGTTCGGTGGTTTTATCGTAGGTTTGTTTTTGAGTTACGGATTTATGTGGTTGCAATCAAGCTTCGGTGTTGTGCCCGGTGCTATTTATAAGATAGATCGCATCGATATCCAGATTAGTGCCATTGATTTTTTATTTATTTACATTTCGACATTGGGTGCTTGTATTTTAGCCGCTTACTTTCCGGCCAAGCGCGGTAGTGAACTTTTAATTATCGACGGCATGAAACAAGATTAAGGATATAAAATGTTACAAATAAAAAATGTTACAAGATTTTTTAAATCAGGTCTCAGCGAAGTTCAGGTATTAAAAGGTATCAACCTCGAAGTTCAGCCGTCCCAAGCGATTTGTTTGTTAGGGGCATCGGGTTCTGGCAAATCAACTTTGCTGCAAATCATGGGAACTTTAGATCGACCGACTAGCGGAGAAGTGAATTTTGATTCGGTCAGCTTACTTGACATGAGTGATGATGAGTTGTCTCACTTTCGCAATGAAAAAATGGGTTTTGTTTTTCAGTTTCATCATTTAGTGATGGAGCTGACCGCACTTGAAAATGTTATTTTACCCTGTTTAGTGGTGGGCGAAAACCGAGCAGAAGCAGAGGCCAAAGCTGTTCATTGGTTTGAATATTTGGGAATTTCTGATCGTATGACACATTATCCAAATCAACTCAGCGGAGGCGAACTGCAACGAGTTTCTATTGCTCGCTCTTTGATCAAAAATCCGAGTATTTTGTTTGCGGATGAACCCACAGGAAATCTTGATTCAGAGAACTCAAAAAAGGTGCAACAGTTGTTTTTTCAGTTACAAAAGCAACTGGGTTTGACGCTGGTAGTGGTGACTCATGATCCTGAATTTGCAAAGCAGTTCACTCAAGTTTACCGCGTGCAAGACGGGATGATTTCGCTCGAATCACCCATTGTGATCTAACGGTGGCCTAATATTTTTTTGACTTAGGACTGAAGTCTAGATAGCCTTTTTAAGTGTTAAAACCATTCAAAACTTATTTGCAGCTTGGCTTGTGTTTCTCGTTTGCTTTTTTAGGCTTTTTTATTACCGTGCAAGCTCAAAACATGCCGGCGAATAACAAAACAAAATTGAATCAAAAACAAAAATCTATCCGAAATGAATCGGGCTTAATCGTTCGTGCTATAAGTATTGAAGGTTTAAAGAAAATCGAAAAAGATGCCGTTTTGGCTAAGCTTATTTCTCGGGTTGAAGAACCTTATCTAGAAGAAAATGTTGAACAAGATATTCAAGCCTTGTTTAAAATGGGATATTTCGTACAAATCGAAGTCTCCAAAGATCGTGTCGCCGGGGGCATGAAATTAAATTATAAAATAATTGAAAAGCCCACTGTGGCTGAAATTACTTTTGAAGGTAACGGCGAAATCAAATCTGAAGAATTGCAAACTCAATCTGGGTTGAAACAGTATGAAGTCATCAACTACACCAAAATTCAGGATGCTGTAGTCAAATTACTGAAGTCCTATGAAGATAAGGGTTACTATCTGGTCAAGATTGAGCCGGTCGTCGAAGATATCAAAAAAGATGAAACCGTTCGCATTAAATTCAGTATCACCGAAAGCGATAAGGTCAAAGTCAAAAAAATCACTTTCATCGGCAATAAAAATTTGAAAGATTCTTATCTTAAAAATGATCCTCGATTTTTCACCAAAGAAGCCGGATATTTTTCTTTCATCAGCAGTTCTGGATCCTATAAACAGGAAGCCTTTGATAACGATATTCAGGTCCTTCGTTATTTGTATTGGAACTTAGGATACCTTCAAGTTAAAATTGATCGGCCTTTGGTGACAGTGACGCCGGATAAGAAATCGATCTATGTGACTTACTACATCGATGAAGGCGAACAGTATTCGGTAGGCGAAGTGGATTTCGCTGGAGATTTATTATTTTCAAAATCTGAATTATATGAATCGACTAAAATAAAAGATAACGGAATTTTTTCAGTCGAAGTCATGAGACGTGACATCACTGAACTTCAAGCAAAATACGGGGATTTGGGTTATGCGTTTGCTAACGTGATCCCACGATACAACTTTCACGAAAAAGAGAAAAAAGTTGATTTGGTTTTTGAATTTGATAAAGGTCAAAAAGTTTACTTTGGCGAAATCATCGTCACCGGTAATAGTAAAACTCGTGATAAAGTTGTTCGCCGCGAACTGAAAATTGAAGAGGGCGAACTTTACAATGAAACACGTAAGCGTCGATCCTTAGAAAATGTTCAGCGTTTAGGTTTTTTTGAAGAAGTTAATTTTAAAACCAGTACGCCTCCGGATGCACCGACCGTTTTGAATATCGAAATTGTGGTTAAAGAACGTAACACCGGGCAAATCCAGTTAACGGCAGCCTACGGCAGCACGCAGGGATTTAGCTTGGGTGGATCGGTTATTCAAAATAACTTTCGTGGCATGGGTCAAGCTTTAGAAGCTCGTGTGAATGCATCGAAGAATCAGCAAGATTACAAACTCAGTCTGACCGATCCTTATTTTAACGATACTTTGTGGTCGGCCGGATTCGACGTTTTTTATTTAGACAGCCGCGAACGGATCAATTACGATTTGAAAAAAATTGGCGGGAATATTCGTTTCGGACATCCGATTTTCGGGGATTACACGCGCGCCTACGTCCGTTACAAATTAGATAAAACCGATCTTTACGCCAACCAATACACGGACCCCATCATTTTCCCGTTAGAAACAGCGCGTGGAATCACGAGCTCCGCCACTTTAACTTTGGAATACGATACGCGCAATGATCGTATGTTCCCGTCGAAGGGAATTTATACGGACGTGTCTTATGAGCGCGCGGGTCTGGGTGGGGATTTAAGATATCAAGAATTCTCATCTCGATTTAGATTCTTCGTCAATCCGTTTTGGGATGTCGTTTGGAGAAATAATTTATCTTATTCAAACATTCAACCTCTGGATGGGGACGGAACCGTGCCGTTCTCGGAACTTTACCAAATGGGTGGTCCTTACACTTTGCGCGGATACGGTGCCAGTACGGTGGGAAAAAGAACCTATTCCCAATTGCGATACGACGCGATCGGAAATAACAATGGAAATCCATTTTACAATCCGACCCTGGCGGCTAATCCCGCCGAACGCTTGAAGGCGTCGAATCTGATCGTGGGTGGTACGAAACAAGCTTTGTTCCAAACGGAATTGCAATTTCCACTTATCAAAGAAGCGGGCTTAAGCGGAGTATTTTTCTACGATGTTGGCCAGGCCTATGACGAAATCAGCTCTTCCAATCTACTCAGCGACGTCGGTATGGGATTTCGATGGATGTCGCCACTGGGTTTACTGCGCTTTGAATGGGGCTGGCCTTTACAAACGGATGATTATAATTCAAACGGTGTGAATTTCGAATTTTCGATAGGTCCTCCGTTTTAGATTTTTAAAAAATAATTAAAGGTTAAATAACCTAAGGAGAACTTATGAAAATGATTTATGTGATGATCGGTTTAATGTTTGCAGCAAATCTGGCTCGTGCTGAATTCAAGATGGGTTTTGTCGATACGCAAAAAGCTATCCAAGAAAGTAAGCTGGGTAAAAAGGCCAAAACTGAAATGGAAAAAGAAGGCGAAAAAAAGAAAAAAGAACTGGATAAGAAAAAAGATGACATTGAAAAAATGAAAGCAGACATCGAGAAAAAAAGATCAGTCTTGTCGGAAGAAGCTTACAATAAGCGCGCCCAAGAATTTCAAGAAGAAATGTATAAATTTCAACAAACAGTTCAAAAATCTCAGAACGAATTACAGAAAAAAGAGAACGAATTGTTAGCTCCGATTGCCGACAAAATGAAATCGATCATCGAAAAATTAGCCAAAGCTAAAGGTATGAGCATGGTCATTCAGACCAATCCCGTACAACAAAGTATCGTGTACGGTAGTGATGACGTGAATATAACTAAAGAAGTCATCACGGAGATGGATAAGTAGTGAAAATTCATCCCTCTAGTGTTGTTTCGAAAGACGTCATCTTAGAAGAAGACGTTGAAATAGGACCTTATTGCAATATTCAAGGGAACGTAAAGATCGGTCACGGAACTTACGTTGAAGGACATGTCTCAATCGGTTCTCGTTACGGCATCGTTGAGATCGGGAAAAATAATCGGATTTCTCCGGGAGCTGTTTTAGGTGGTCCGCCTCAGGATATCAGCTACAAATCAGAACCCACGAAACTTATTATCGGAGATAATAACGTCATACGTGAATTCGCAACTTTGAATTTGGCCACATCTAAAGGTGATGGCGCGACGCAGATTGGAAACAACTGTTATTTTATGGCTTACTCGCATGTGGGGCATGATTGTAAAATTGGGAACAACGTTGTGATCGCCAACAACACTCATTTTGGTGGGCACTGCGAAGTTGAAGACAACGTGGTTGTCGGCGGTATGTCGGCTTTTAATCAATTTTCTAAAGTGGGAAAGTTTGCCTTTGTTGCCGGATCAAGCATCGTCAACAAAGACATCATTCCTTTTGCTCGAGCGCAGGGACAGTATGCGGTAGTCCGAGCGACAAACAAAGTCGGTTTACTTCGAAATGGCTTTGCCAAAGAGGAAGTATCTAATGTGCACAAAGCCATTCGCATTATTGTTATGGCTGAAGGTACTTTAGATGAAGCTTTGGCTCGAATTCAAAGCGAATGTAAATCGTCACCTCAGATTGAACATCTAGTGCATTTTATCAAATCATCTAAGCGTGGTATTGCCTTCCAGCGCGTTTCCATCGGAGGAAACTTTGAAGACTAAACTAAAAGGTGCTGTCATCGGTGTGGGTTATCTGGGTCGTTTTCACGCTCAGAAAATTAAAGCTTCGGGACAGGCTGAATTAGTGGGAGTTTTTGATTTTCACAAACCCCAGGCCGAAAAAATTTCGTCAGAGCTGGGGATTCCGGTTTTTGATTCGCTTGATCGGGTCGCAAGTGCAGTGGATTTTGTAACCATAGCGGCTTCAACTCAGGCTCATTATGAAATAGCGGAGTTCTTTTTAAAGAAAAGCATTCCTGTTCTAGTGGAAAAGCCCATTGCCGCCACGGCGGAGCTTGGCGCAAAACTTTGTGATCTGGCGGAAAAAAATAATGTTGTTTTTTCCGTGGGTCATATTGAACGGTTTAATCCAGCCTATGATTATTTAAAAAAGAATCATTTAAAGATAAAGTATTTAGAGCTGAATCGCTTAGCTCCTTTTCGCGTTCGCGGGAGTGATGTCAGTGTCCTTCATGATCTGATGATTCATGATTTAGACCTGGTAAATTATATTTTTAATCAAAAAATTATAAGCAAAATTGTGTTCGGTCAAAAAATGATCCGTTCTACGATTGACGATGTTTCCGTTTTACTGACGCTTGAATCGGGAACCCAGGTTCATATCCAAAATTCGCGGCTCACTCCGCTGGTTGTTCGTAATTATCGTGCGGTGATGGATGATCGCGTAATTCTGATGAACACGGCCACATCAGAAGCAGACGTTCTTTTACCAGACGAATCAGCGCCGGATTTGCATAAAGTTGAAAAATGGGCCGTGGGAAAAGTCGACGCCTTGGGTTTAGAGATCGAACATTTTATTTCCGCCGTTAGAAAAGAAAAGCCAGTGGCCATCACGGGACGTGAAGCGACTTCAGCTTTGAAAACGATCGAAGAAATTGTCTCTCAAATTGAGGGAGTCTAAACTTGGTGGCCGGCA
Source organism: Pseudobdellovibrionaceae bacterium (assembly GCA_014378775.1). Classification (GTDB taxonomy): domain Bacteria; phylum Bdellovibrionota; class Bdellovibrionia; order Bdellovibrionales; family Bdellovibrionaceae; genus Pseudobdellovibrio. The sequence goes on along the minus strand of JACMMZ010000218.1, from coordinate 7,998 downwards.
CTTCTAGTCGTAAGGTCATGATCATTGCCGCCGAGGCATCGAGTGCTCACTACGCGCTCAAGTTAATTAAACTATGGAAAAAACAACAGGCTCAAATTGAATTCTTCGGTGTAGGAACTTTAGAGATGGAAAATCTGGGTTTCAAACGAATAGGTCGAGCCGAAGAAATGGCCGTGGTAGGGTTAGTGGAAGTGATCAAACACTTCAGTCATTTAAAAGCCGTTTTCAATCAATTAGTTGAAGCGGCCAAAACTGAAAAACCTGATTTCGTTATTTTGATGGATTACCCTGATTTTAATCTGCGATTAGCAAAAAAATTAAAAGCTCTGGATATCAAAGTTTTCTATTATATTTCACCTCAGGTCTGGGCCTGGAGAAAAAGTCGGATTCACGATATCAAAACTTACTGTGAGAAAGTTTTTCTATTATTTCCTTTTGAGAAAACTTTTTATGATCACTTTAATGTTCCCAATGAATTTGTAGGTCATCCGCTGATCGAGGATTTAGATCCCTCTTTGTTTGACCAAAATTTGATTCAAGGACATCGGCAAAAATTCGGAATTAAAAATAATGAAATAGTTTTGGCTTTGATGCCCGGGTCACGTTTTGGTGAAATTGAAAGAAATTTTCCGGTTCAACTAGAAACGGCAAAAATTATTTTACGAAAACATAAAAATGTACGACTTTCCATTTGTGTCGCGCCCACATTGAACCGAGAGCATCTGTTGCCTTATTTAGAAAATTTTAGTTTTCCTTATCTTCTGATTAAAGATAATCCAAACCGCATGATTTGCATGGCTGATTTGATTTTAGTGGCTTCGGGAACGGCAACTTTGATGGTGGGACTTCTAGAAAAACCGATGGTGATCATGTATAAAGTCAATTGGTTGACCGGTGTGGTCGGGAATTGGTTGGTTAACATTAAATTTTTTGGTTTGATCAATCTGGTCTTAGATAAAGAAGTCGTTCCGGAAAGAAAACAAGAGAAAGCCGATCCACGACATTTAGCACTACTTTTAGAAAAATACATCACTGATCCAGATTATAAAAAATCCGTTATTGGTCAGCTCAAGCAAACTAAAAAATCATTAGGTTATGATGAAGGCGATAAGAAAACGGCAACTGAGAAAGTTGTCGAAGCATTAAATAAGTATTTTAAATGAAACTAGATATTTTAAGTCCTTATTACTGGTTTTTGATGGCGAAAAAAAACTCACCCAAGATCCCCATTCAGATGAGTATTCCGATCATTTCAGTCGGTAATATTAACACTGGTGGCAGTGGAAAAACTCCCTTTATTCATTTTTTAGTGGCTGAAATTAAGGCCAAGTTTCCGCTTAAAAAAATTGTCATCGTGAGTAAAAGTTATAAGGCGTCTTTAAAATTTCCGCAAGAAGTAACCGAACTGGATTTATCTCGTCCTGACATTTTTGGGGATGAGCCTTGTTTATTAAAATCAATTGTGGATGCTGACGTGTGGTCGGGACCGATTAAATACAAAACTTTGGCGGCGGCTCTCAGATTAAAAACTTACGATTTGGCCATCATTGATGATGGCTTCAGTCATCGTCAAATCCAACGGCAGCTGGATATTGTTTTATTTGATGTCTCGCGCAGCCGGGCTCATTATCAAATTATACCGTTTGGATTTATGCGTGAGCCTTGGTCGGCCTTAAAGCGCGCTTCACTGGTTATATTAACTAAGCTGGAAAATCAAGATAAGGGTCGAATTCACTTTTTCGAAAGCGAAATTCAAAAATATCAAAAAAATTTACTGAGCCTTGATTTCGTGACGAAGCTGAATTTAAAAATTAAGAATATATTTTTAGTAACCGGCATTGGAAATCCCGAAGCCTTAGTGCAAAATTTGAAATTGCTTGGATATAATGTCGTCAAAGTTCAATTGTACGAAGATCATTACAAATTTCCGTTAACCGAACAAATAAAAATTTGGCAGGAATATCTCAGCTTAAAAGCTGAATCTGAACTTGAAATAGTGACCACATCTAAAGATCTTATAAAAATAAGCCATCCGGAGTTAAAACAAAATTTAAAATTGATCGAATTAAATATTTCAATGTCGGATAAAAAACTGAAAGTGCTCCATGAGAAAATTAGTCAGTTATTTTAGTTTAGGTCTAGCCTACTTTTTTAAAGTCTTACCGCGCGGCTTTAATGCGGCCTTAGCTTGGGTATTAGCTTTTTTGTGGGTGGATGTTCTCAGGCTTCGTCGAGATGTGGTTTTAACTAATATCGAAAAAGCCTTTCCCGGCACCGATGAGAAAACAAAATTAGCTTGGATGCGTTTCAGCGTTTTTGTTCTGGCCAAAAATTTATTCGATCTATTTCAAGTTCCCTTCGTGACTGAAAAATGGGTTAAAAACAATGTGGTTTTCCACGGAATCGAAGACGTCAAAAAATATGAAGGCGGCGTCTTTTTTTTAACCTTACACATGGCCAGTGCCGATTTGGCCTGCGCTTCGATCAGTCAGAGCATGAAGCCTTTAAGTTTGATCTCTAAACATTTTAGCAATCCTATCATGGATGAATTTTGGTTCTCCATTCGCCGGCGCTCGCTGACACACTTTATAGATGCACATAGTAAGAGTAATGCTTTTGAAATATTAAAGGCCTTGAAAGCGCATCGGGGAGTGGTTTTTGTCTTGGATCAATTTATGGGAAAGCCCTATGGCGTGGAGACCGAATTTTTTGGAATTAAAACCGGAACAGCCTATGGTCTAGCTTTATTTGCGCAGAAAACCAATCGGCCGGTGTTGCCTTTGTACTCGTACTGGGGCAAGGACGGAAAGCTCAATATACGTCTGAAGCCTGCGGTTGATTTGTCGGGATTAATCACTGAAGATAGTGAAAGAAATAAAGTTGTCATCACGAATCAGTTTAATCGTGAAATCGAGAATATTATTAGAGATCACCCCGAGCATTGGATGTGGGTGCATAAACGTTGGAAGGTTTTTGAATGAGATTATTAATCGTCTGTTTATTATTTGCCGGCTGCTCAACTTCATATCTCAAGTACGATAAAGAAGAAAGATTAAGACAAAATACCGAATTTGAAAAACAAGTTGTGGTAAAAGAAATGCCGCCCGCGGCCAGCCTGACTTCTGCTGATCAAACCCAGGCCCAGATCCTGGTTAAGCCTGAAGCTAAAAAACCAATTATAAAAAAAATAAAAATTACAAAAACTAAAACAAATATTTTGATCAAAGATGAAAAACCAAAATCTCGTGAGCCAAGCTTGGAAAATGCAGACGGTTTTGATCCGGGAAGCCGCAGGCCCCAAGTAGATCCATTTGTGGTCGGTGAAAAAGTTGTTCATTCAGTCAGTTACTTTGGCGCCGAAGCCGGTAAATTAACATTACAGTTGAAGCCCTTTGTAGCGGTTAATAATCGTAAGTCCTATAATTTTTATATGGGTTTAAAAACCAGTGCTTTATTTTCAAAGTTTTATTCGGTCGATGACTACGTTGAAACTTTTGTCGATTTTGAAGAGCTCGTTCCTCATGTGTTTAAACTGAGTGCGCGAGAAACCGGAAAATTAGTTTCAGCCAATTCTTTTTTTGATAATAAAACTTTAAAAGCGACATTTTGGGAAAAGAAATACACTGAAAAAAGTGGCGAAGAAGAAAAAAAATTAGCTTGGGATATCCTTTCCTTTTCTCAAAATGCCTTCAGCGGTATTTTTTACATGCGGGTATTTAGATGGGATATCGGAAAAGAAAATTCATTTCGGGTGGCCGATGATGAGAAGAACATTATATTCAAAGCGACCGCGGTGGAAAAAGTTAAATTAAACACTGATGCGGGCGAATTCAATGCGATAAAAATTAAGGCCAGTGTGGTATCACGCGGAGCCTTAACTCAAGCTGGCGATTTTTACCTTTGGATTTCTGATGATGATCGTAAAGTTGTCTTAAGGATCGAAGCCGAAATTAAAATTGGTAAAATTGTTTCAGAAATTATTGAATACAAAAGTGGTCTTTAAAAATGCCCAGAGTCAATGTTGTTGTTCAAACAGCGTTCATCGGTGATCTATTTCTTTCAATTCCGCTTTTGATCCGGCTCAAAAAAACCAACCCCCTAAATCAAACCGTTCTGGTTTGTAAAAAAGGTCTCAAAGAGATATTTTTAAAATGGAAAATTGTCGACTTTGTTTTGGAAGTTGAAAAAGGACAGGCTCAGTCTTACCGATCAGCATTAGCTGAAATAAATCAGTTTGATGTAGAAAATGTTTTTTGTTTACACCAATCATTCAGAAGTGCTTTATTTACTTGGAGAATAAAAGCCAAAAATAAAATTGGTTTCGGTATTAATCTTTTCGAAATATTTTATAAAAAGATATTTTTTGATCGAATCGTTTTTTATAATAAAGCGTGGCCTGATGCGATCCGACAGTTATCCATCTTAAGCCCCACAGACGCTGAGCTTCATAAGTTCATCCACGGCAAAGACTGGACTTATTTAAACTTTAAAAATCAGCAGGGCGGATTTGAACTCATTCCCTCATTTTTTCAGTTTCCACAGCTTGATTTAAACTTCGAACCAAAGACGGATGGAGTTTTAGGTCGAAAGCAGATTGCGTTGTTTCCCGGAAGCGTTTGGGCCACCAAAAAATGGACCGTAGAAGGTTTTGGTATTGTAGCCCAGAGATTGATTCAACAAGGATTTCGTGTGTGTATCATGGGCGGTCCGGATGATTTGAAAGATGCCTTAGCCATTCAAAATTTTGCTCCGAGTGCTGAAGTGCTGGCTGGTCAAATGTCGCTTTTTGAGTCTGCGCAGTCTATTTCGCAATTTGATTTAGTCATTTGTAATGACAGCGCTCCGGCGCACATGGCTTCGAGCCTGCAACGTCCAGTTTTGTGCATTTTTGGACCTACTGTACTCGATTTTGGCTTCAGACCCTGGAATGATAAAAGCCAAGTTATAGAGATGCAGCTTTCGTGTCGGCCCTGTGGTCCGCACGGTCACGCAAGATGTCCATTAGGGCATCATAATTGTATGAAGAATATCGAAGCTGATATCGTCTTTGAAAAAGCATTAACCATGCTAAAGACTCATAAATCGTCGGAGCAGACATGAAAAAATTGACCGTACTTATGGCCTCGTTTCTTTTCTCAATTTCAGCTTATTGCGATGAATCGCTTAATACACGAATTCATAATTTCTACCAATCACCACGCGCGATGGGAATGGGAAACGCCTTTTCGGCCATTTCAGATGATTACGCGGCTCTTTTTTACAATCCATCCATGCTGTCTTTTCGAAAAAATTCTGAATTTCAAATTAATCTGATTTCCGCCGCTGTCGCTTCAAAGACGCCAAGTCTTTCTAAAGAAATAAAAGACGCCAATGATTCAGCCCAAACCGATAACGATAAAGCTAATGCAGTTTCTGCGGTGTTAGAGAAATATTATGGAAAGCCACTCGGAGCTCGAATCAGTCCGCTGGAATTTATTTGGGTTTCGCCGAATTGGGGAATGGCGCTCGTGATGGGAGACGTTACCGTAGACGCTTTGATTCAACGTCAATTAGGACCCGTGATCGATTTATATGCCATTAAGGATACCTCTTTGTCTTATGCTTATTCAACGCTGATCAGTTCGGAAATTTCAGTCGGTGGAACGGCTCGCTTCCAACATCGCAGTGAATTGCAAGGGGTGTACAGCGCTCTGGATTTAGCCATCGATTCAAATTTAGTTGATTTTAAAAAATCGGCAGAAGGCACCACTTTTGATTTTGATTTAGCTTTTACGTTTAAGCCTGATTTTAATTCTTTGGCGAAACCAAATGATCAGGTGGTTAAAAATCATAAGGCCGGAAAAGCCCGCGTCACGCGCATGTTCGCTCAGGAAAAAGCGGCCGAGAAAGCCGCGGAAAAATCTGAAACTCAAGTCGAAACGAAAACTGCATTCACACCAGAGAAACCACCTGAAGTTGTCACCAAGGTCCCTCAGGACGTTGACACCAAGACGGATGGTATCCAGATCAACACCAAAAAGCTCGAGGCCGAAAGAGCCTTAGCTTCGCATCAGCCGCTGGCTTTCACCGCGGTCTTGAGAAACGCACTTGCGTTGGAATACAGCAAAACCGCCTTGATCAATAAAGATTCCACCGTAGCACCCCGTAGAAATGAAAGAACGATTGATTTAGGGGTAAGTTACGCCGTTTTCGATAATAGCTTTTCAAATTTGAAAGTGGCAGCGGAAGCTAAGAATTTGCTTCACCGGTCAGAGACTTTGAATAAAGGTCTACATTTAGGCTTAGAGTACACATTGGTTCCGTTGGATTGGTTTGTGACTCAGTACCGCGTGGGCCTCAATCAAATGTATTTCACTGCGGGATTTGGGTTACAGCTGAGCTTTTTCAATTTAGAATTTGTAACCTACGGAGAAGAGTTCGGAACGGCCGACAAAAAAGTGGAAAACCGCGTGAACGCGATAACCGTCGCCTTTAAGTTCTAATTAAAACTCGTTCAGCTTATCTTTTAGATTTTCGATCATATTTTTAACTTTTTCGAATTGAACTTCTTCGTGACTTTTGACGACTGTTTGGGGCTCGGATTCTGTCCAGTCCTGGGCCGCTGATCCTAAATCTGACTGAATCAGAGACCAGCGAGCTTTGGCTGGATTTTTATGATTTGAAGTCTTATTTTTAGATCTTTTTTTTGTCGAATCAAAGTTGCTCATTAATACGATCAATGCTACTTAGATACTTTAATTATTTCAAAGGAAAAAGTATGTCTCAAGAAATTATTTACACCATGAAGGGTGTCTCAAAAGTTTATCCTCCTAATCGTTATGTTCTTAAAAATATTTATTTATCCTATTTTTACGGAGCAAAAATTGGAGTGCTTGGTCTGAACGGATCAGGAAAATCTTCTTTGCTCAAAATTATGGCCGGAGTTGACACCGAATTTTTAGGCGAAGCGTTCCCGGCAAAAAAAATGAAAATAGGTTATCTAGAGCAAGAACCCAAACTTGATGATGCATTAACCGTGAAAGAAAATATTTTTTCTCAAATGGGGGATCTGCCTAAGTTGATGAAAGATTATAATGCCATCAATGATAAATTCGCTGATCCCGATCTTGATCCGGATGCCATGAATACCTTGATTGAAAAACAAGGTGAACTTCAAGAAAAAATTGAAGCGCTTGGTGGTTGGGAAGTGGATCAAAAAATAGAAATGGTCATCGATGCCTTACGTTGTCCGGATGGTGATCTTCCCGTGGCGAATTTATCCGGTGGTGAAAAGCGGCGAGTGGCGCTGGCGCGTTTGATCATGAGCTCTCCGGATATTTTATTACTTGATGAACCGACCAATCATTTGGATGCCGAATCCGTTGGTTGGCTTGAGCAGTACTTAGCTAAATTTCCAGGTACAGTTATCGCGGTCACGCACGATCGTTATTTCTTAGATAATGTAGCAGGCTGGATTTTAGAACTTGATCGCGGCGAAGGTATTCCTTGGAAGGGTAATTATTCCTCATGGTTAGAGCAAAAAGATAAACGTTTAGGTCAAGAAGAGAAAGAGCAATCCCGTAAAGCTAAAACTCTGGAGCGAGAATTAGAGTGGATACGTCAAGGCGCTAAAGCTCGACAGTCAAAATCAAAAGCGCGTATTTCGGCTTACGAGAATTTACTCAAAGAGCCCTCAGCTGACAAACTTCAAGAAATGACAATCTATATTCCTGCTGGACCTCGGTTGGGTGATGTGGTGGTGGAATCCCAAGGTGTTTCGAAAGCCTACGGAAAAAAATTATTATTAGACGGGGTGGATTTTTCTATTCCTAAAGGCGCTATTGTCGGCGTGGTCGGGCCAAACGGTGTCGGTAAGTCGACTTTATTTAGAATGATTACCGGCCAAGAAACACCAGATGGTGGATCTTTCAAAGTAGGATCCACAGTTAAGATTGCTTATGTTGATCAAACCCGTGAAACACTTGATCCCAACAAAACAGTTTACGAAGAATTATCTGG
>JACMMZ010000217.1 GCA_014378775.1 Pseudobdellovibrionaceae bacterium | reverse complement strand
CGAAACGGCAACCCGAGTGAGCTCACAGTTAAAAATGACCAAGCACCGAGAGACCCCTTTGGTGCTTAACGGGGAAAACCTAAAATTGCTTAAAATAGTCCTCGATGGCAATGAGCTGATGCCGCAAGAATTCGAAGTCACATCAACTCATTTAACTCTATTCAGAACTCCAGCACAGTTCACTTTAAGTATCGAAGTGGAAGTTAATCCAGAATTAAATAAGTCCTGTGAAGGATTATATCTCAGCAATGAAATTTTCTGTACGCAATGTGAAGCAGAAAGTTTTCGTAAAATCACTTATTTTTTAGACCGTCCTGACGTGATGACCTCTTACAACGTGGAAATCGAAGCCGATGAAAAAAAATACCCTTTATTATTATCAAATGGGGATTGCCTTGAAAAAAAATCTTTAGGTAATGGTCGGCACTATGCCAAGTGGAATGATCCCCATAAAAAGCCGAGTTACCTGTTTGCTTTAGTTGCCGGTGACATGGGAGTCGTCACAGATACTTACAAAACAACTTCCGGACGCGTGGTTCAACTTGAAGTTTTTGCCCCGCATGGAAAACAAGAGCGCTGCCTTCACGCTATGAAATCATTGAAACAGTCGATGAAATGGGACGAAGATACTTACGGTTTAGAGTATGATCTGAATCAGTACATGGTGGTTTCGATCGATGACTTTAATATGGGAGCTATGGAAAATAAAGGCTTGAATGTTTTTAATTCGAAGCTTGTTTTGGCAGACGTGAAAACGGCAACCGATGATGACTTTCATCAAATTCAATCGGTTATCGGACATGAATACTTCCACAACTGGTCAGGTAATCGCGTAACGTGCCGTAACTGGTTCGAACTTTCACTCAAAGAAGGCTTAACTGTCTTTCGTGATCAAGAATTTTCCGGCGACATGACGTCAAGGTCGGTACAGCGTATTCACGACGTGGATTCATTGCGCTCACGCCAATTTAGCGAAGACAGTGGGCCTAATGCCCATGCCGTTCGCCCCGAATCCTGTTTAGCCGTCGATAATTTTTATACCGCTACAATTTACGAAAAGGGCGCTGAAGTGATTCGGATGATGCAAACAATCGTGGGTCGCGAAGGGTTTAAAAAAGGGATGGCACTTTATTTTAAACGCCACGATGGTCAAGCTGTGACCATCGAAGACTTTGTCAAAGCCATGAGTGATGCCAATCAAATCGATTTCACGCAATTCAAACTTTGGTATTCGCAAGCGGGAACGCCGGTTGTGCGCGTGGACGAGGATTATGATTTGAACTCAAAAAAATATATAATAAAGCTGACTCAAAACGAAGGAACACTAGATAAAAAACCATTTTTTATTCCGTTGCTGTTTGGCTTGGTTTCACCCACCGGAGAAATTATAAAAACCCCAACGGATATTTTAATCTTAAAAGAGTCAACCCAGAAGTGGACTTTCGAAAACATTGCGGCCAAACCAATTCTTTCCTTGAATCGTAACTTTTCAGCCCCGATCAAATTAATTCAAAACCTCAGCGGTAAAGATATTTTAACTTTGATTAAATTCGATACGGACGCCTTCAACCGACGCGAAGCCTGTATGAAAATGTTATTAGAAGAAATACGTCGATTGATTCAGAGCTTTAAAAATAAAACTGATCTCAAAACTAACCCCGATGTCATCGAAGCGTTAGGTTACGTCCTGAACGACTCGCGAATTGATTCGCAGATGAAAGCTTTGATGTTATCATTTCCTTCGAATTTAGTGATTGCCCAGGAAGAAGATCTGTTAATTCCGGAAGCCTTTACTCAGGCCAAGAAAATCATCATGGTCGAATTTGTTCAGCGATTTGAAAATAATTTTTTGAAACTTTATAAATTTCATCATGGATTAGACACGATTGGCGATCGCGCACTGAAAAATAAATTACTTCATTTTATCGGGATTTTTGATGAAAAAGACAGTCATAAATTGAGTGAAGTTCAGTATCAAACCGCTCAAAATATGACAGATAAAATTGAAGCTTTAAATAATTTGTGCAACAGTCAATCCCCGTTTAAAATCCAAGCCATCGAAAATTTCTACAGCGACTGGTCCCACGATTCGGTGGTTTTTAATAAATGGCTAACGGTTTTAGCTTCGGCGGTTTATAACCAAGATACGTTTAAAATGATAGAGCAGGCCACACACCGGTCGGCTTTTGATCAGAACAACCCGAATAATTTGTATGCGCTTCACCGTGTTTTCACAAATAACTTTCTTCATTTTCATGAAGCATCTGGAGCCGCTTACGAATGGTTTGCGAGAGAGATCATTCGTGTGGATCAGTTCAATCCGCAAGTGGCAGCACGACTGGCCGCGGGATTTAGTTTAACACAAAAACTGCCGACGGATCTTAAGATAAAATCCGTGGCTGAAATTCAAAAAATTTTAGCGGCCAAGGTCTCAAAGAATACACAAGAAATTCTAGAGAAGTGTATTTAGTTTTTAATCAACGAAAATGCTATTCAAATTCAGACTTTGATAACCTGATGTGATTGGATAGTAGTTCAAGATACTTTGAATGATTTGGTCACGTTTATTTTGATAAAGGGATTCATCACCATTATCAAAATCGTGGGTGAAATAAGCAAAGTACAAAGTACCGTTAATTAAACTGGTAGCTCCAGCCACGTTGAGCGCGGGAACGTCATACAAGCGCCCCGTTTTCATCACAACGCTGCGATTAAACTCCAAAGGTATCGTCGGCTCGTAAGTTCCCTTATCGGTACCCGCAGTTAGAAGAACATGACCCATATCAAAACTGAGCTGCTGAGATAAAATTTTGATAAATTTGAGTGTTTTTAATACGGAAAGACAACTTCCTAAATTATCTACCCTGATTCCCATCGACACAATCGGAAGACCCGATCCGGTAAATAAATTTAAATCATCCGAAGTTAATCCCAAGCGCGCTTGTTGAAATTTTTTAAATTCAACTTGCCCGCCCAGCGTCTTAAACAAGGCATCGGTCAGATAATTATTCGAGTTCACGTTAATGTCTTTTAAGTATTTCAAAAGAACGGCTGATTTAATTTTGATGACAGAGCTGTAGCTGCTCGCATTCACTTGTTTACTTTCGACATAAACCACTTGCTCAACTGAAAATGCATTTGGCACGTTGATCACACGATTTTTTTGCTGAGCAAACTGGACTAAATTGGCTTTCGCCGTTTCAGTTTGCGCACCCCAGTTTTTAGAATTGAAAATCAGTCGCAAATTATCTACGGACTGATTCACGCTAACGGGTACTTCGCCGAGTTCAACATGGGGATCATTTAGAACCGTTAAATAAACTCGTGTCGATTCATCGATGACCAACTGGCGAATTCTTTGAACACCTTGAGCTCGGAGCTGCGCCATGGCATATAACATTTTTTCGATATTAAGCGCAGGATCATAATTGGCTTTGAAATAGACATCGTAAACACCTTCGGAAACTTTTTTAAAATACCAAATATTTTCAAATTTATAATCAGGGCCTAATTTATCCAAAGCCCAGGCGGTCAAAAACATTTTGGATACGGAAGCTAACGGGTATTTTTTGGTATCCCGAACGCCATTGTATTTTCCGGCTTCACCATTAACGGATTCACAGTAAGTGATGCGAGAGTCATTCATGTGAGGAATACTTCGATTGAGTTGTCCGCTGGCGCTGACTTGAATCTGATTGCTCACCGCCGAGATCGGACTCTGATCAAAACGCCGTGTTGCATCGATATTTTGTACCAACGGCGTATCCAGACCTTCTCCAGTAGCAGAGCCGTCTCTTGACGGCTGACAGCTTGAGAATGTTACGGTCATGACAGCTAAAAAAGGCACCAAAAAAATATTGAACGTCAGGTTTTTTTGCATAACGGCAACATACTTGAAGCCGCTTAACTTTAAAATAGCAAACGAAGTGTTTGAAAAAGTTCCACGTGTCACCGGGTTGTCATTGACAATTCTTACACTTAAAAACAATATGGTCGCTCTGATATCAATTGAATAAATTACATTTTTTACATGTTTAGGTGTTTATGTCTCGAGTCGTTTACGAATACAAAATTAACTCCATTATCGATCACACTCTCACTATCCGTGAATTGCATTTTGAATTAACTAATCAACCTGAATTTAATTTTAAGGCCGGACAATTTGTGATGCTCCATGTTCCGGTTAGCGACGGGGGCAAAGCATTACTGCGCGCCTATTCGATTGCGTCGTCTGATCAAGATAAAAAACGGTTCTCATTATTATTTAAATCAGTTGAAGGCGGAAAAGCCACTGAATATGTGTGGGCACTGAAAGGCGATGAAGTTATCAGCTTCACCGGACCATTCGGTAAGGTTTTTTTCCAAGAGCCTCCTACGGAACAAATTGTTTTTTTAAACACCGGCAGTGGATTGTCTCAGCATATGTGTTTTCTTTTATCAAAAATGCATCAGTATCCTGATTTAAAATATAAATTGTATTTCGGAATTCGCTCAGAAAAAGACATTTATTACCAAGACCAGTTAAACGAATTAAAAAATCAGTTACCTTATTTTGAATATCATTACGTTTTAAGTCGAGCTTCTACTTCCTGGACCGGCAAAAAAGGTTATGTTCAAAATCAATTAGCTGATTTTGATTATAAAAATATTTCAACGACATTTTATCTGTGTGGGAACGGGGCTATGATTAAAGACGTTAAACACCAGTTACTCGAAGTGGATGGTTTGGACAAAACAAAAGTTTGGTCAGAGGCCTTTGATTAGATGACAGTTTATCGTTTGGCCGTTCTCAAATTATTCACGGCTGCAATTATTTGGGGACTTTCTTTTACCCTTATTCGCTGGACACTGGAAAGCTTTACCACGTCACAAATATTATTCTGGCGTTTTCTTTTCGCTTTTTTCATTGGTGAAATTATTTTTTTTGCTTTCAATCGCAAAAATTATAAGAAATCCCACTCCGACATAAAAATGGCTCGCAACACCGGGCTCTTTTTAGGAATTTCATTACTTTTTCAAATTCACGGTCTCAATTTTACCACGGCGACGAATTCAGCCTTTATCACAGCCACTTATGTGGTGATGATTCCCTTTGTATCCTATTTTTTATTCAAACAAAAAATTCAAAAATACGATGTATTACTGGGAATTTTAGCTTTAGGCGGCATGGTTCTTCTTCTTAAGATTTTTTATGATTCGACTTTCTCGCTAGCACAATTTAATTTTGGCGACGTTTTAACTTTCGGAAGTGCTATCACCGCGGCGATTCAAATTACTTTAATCGGGGTTTTTGCCAAACGCTGCGTAAGTCCCTTTCGATTTAATAATTATCAAACGTTCTGGGCGTTGATCGCTTGCCTTCCTTTTATTCTGTATGAAACTTATTCAAAAAAATTGAGCCTGTGGCCGGAACACGTTACCCCACTAGCTTTAGTTGGATTAGTTCTTCTGATTTTGAGCGTCAGCATTGTGGCTTTTTATTTACAGATCAGTGCTCAACGAAAACTTCCCACCGCCACCGCCAGTATGTTGTGTTTACTCGAGGCGCCTTTTTCATTTATCTTTGCCACCCTATTACTCCAAGAAGCCATATCACCTCTTCAAAGTTTGGGGGCTTTTGTTATTATTCTCAGCGCGTTTTTATCGATCACGTCGTCATACAAATCCGCCTGTCGATGATTTTAACAAAGTTACATATTTTGTCCTAGGCAGCCTTTTAAATCATACCTATAACTCCTATATGCGTATCAAACTGGTACGGGTCTCGCATCATGAACCGGTAGGAGATTTATATGAAAATCATTCTTTGCTTAATGACCTCAGTTTTATTAGCAACCTCGTCCAGCGTCGCACAGGCCTTCACCCTTACTGATCTTAAGGCTAAAGCCATCGAGGCCGGAATTTCTCGAACACAATACGATATCATGATAGCTCGTTTTAAAAATTACGAAACTCTTCAAGAAGCGGCAAACGAAAAAGCCCTGGCCCATCGTGAACTCACGGGATCTTTTGTAAATGGAAATAAAAACTATGTCATGTTCATCGACTTCTCGCTTTCTTCGGCTGAGGAAAGACTTTATGTCGTTAGCCTTATTACCGGTAACATCTCTAAGTTTTTAGTTACTCATGGAATGGGGTCAGATATTAATCATAATGGTTATGCCGAGTCTTTTTCAAATCAGGATGGCACTCATAAAAGTTCGTTGGGCCTTTATATTTCTGCCGGTATTTACAGAGGAAAACATGGTGAATCAGTTCGTTTACACGGGCTCAGTGCCACCAATTCAAATGCTTTAGAAAGAGCGATCGTGATGCACGCTGCAAATTACGTTTCAGAGCGAATTGCCGAAACTGAGGGTCACATTGGTCGCAGTCATGGATGCCCCGCCATGAATACCGCTGATTGGAACTTTTTGAAACCTAAGATCAAAGGCGGCGTTTTACTCTTAGCGTATAATGAGAAGATGGCGAAAAAAGCCGACTAATTCAAAAATAATTGAAGAACATATTATCAAAAAAGTGAATAAAGTTTTAACGAAATAAAAAACTATAAAGTGTTCTCGGATTATGCCGAAAACAGTTATATGAAAATACTAGCCTTAAGCCTGATCCTGGTGAGTCTTTGGTCCTGTGCAAAAACAGGCTTACAATCGGTCGCAACTGGTTCATCAGTCAACTTCATTGACCCCACCAATTCTCCATTCGATGTGCCTTCATCTGAGAGCCATACGCCCGCCTTTAAGCCTGAACCCTTAGCTTGGGAATCTAAAGCAGCTGGATCTTCGGCATGGTCACAAGCTATCTACAGTGTCATCAAAACGGAAGAGCCCCAGATGCTGGGACAGAATGTTGCTGATGACGTTGAAACCTATTGTCCGAAGTACCGGTCATTAAATGATAATCAAAGATTAAACTTCTGGGGTCAGTTATTTGCCGGCATGGCTAAATATGAGAGTGGATGGAAGCCCTCTTCGCGAATGACTGAAACGACGATGGGTATCGATCCCTACACCGGAAGACAAGTCGCCAGTGAAGGTCTGTTACAGTTATCTTATCAGGATGAAACAAGTTATAACTTAGATTGCGGTTTTGATTGGTCAAAAGACAAATACTTGTCCGACACAGATCCACAGAAAACAATTTTCTCGCCGCAAAATAATCTACGCTGCGGTGTTAAAATTATGGCACGCCAATTGAAAAATAAACGAGCGATCGGTTTGACCAGCGGTGTTTACTGGGCGGTTTTAAAAATTGGCGGAAAGTACACTCAAATTCCAGGAATATCAGCCATCACAAAAAGCCT
Source organism: Pseudobdellovibrionaceae bacterium (assembly GCA_014378775.1). Lineage (GTDB taxonomy): Bacteria > Bdellovibrionota > Bdellovibrionia > Bdellovibrionales > Bdellovibrionaceae > Pseudobdellovibrio. The sequence goes on along the minus strand of JACMMZ010000217.1, from coordinate 13,358 downwards.
GACTTTTTGCAATTAAGATTATTTTTGTGGTAAAATTTCCGACCGAGCCGCAACAATAACTGTATCGGGCGGTAAGTCCTTCATCACCACAGCATTTGCTCCGATCTTGCAGCGATCTCCAATGTGGATTGGGCCAAGAACTTTGGCTCCGGTCCCGATCAGCACGTGATTCCCGATTGTGGGGTGGCGCTTCACTTTATCAAACTTAACCCCACCGAGCGTCACGCCGTGAAATATTATACAATCATCTCCGATGATGGCCGTTTCACCAATAACACAACCCACACCGTGATCAATCACCAAACGACGTCCGATCTGGGCCCCAGGGTGAATTTCAATTCCAGTCAAGGTACGCGAAATATCTGCTACAAAACGGGCGATAAAAAAAAGCTGACTGCTGTAAAAAAAGTTCGCGATACGATGAATGAACACTGCGCGTGGCCCTGGGTAAAGAAAAAAAATTTCACATAATGATTTGGCCGCCGGATCATAGTTTTTATAAGCTTTTAAAAATTCGAGCATCAGGTCCACTTTCCTTTTAATTCTTCGAGATAAAAGTAGCGCTCAAGAAATTCACTGTAACGAGACCATTTTTCACCACTTTGGCGCTCCCCAGTTACAAAATTAAAAACCTGGTCTACTTTTGAATCAAATTCATCGACCATAGCTATAACTAGCGCCTCAGGAAACATCGGAAGCTTTGGAGATCCGTATTCAATTTTTCCATGATGAGATAAAATAATGTGTTTCAAAATCGTTTTTAGATCTTCGGGGAAACCTAAAATCTTTGCAGTCTTTTTATCAATCAGTTCGCAAGCTAAATTCATATGCCCCAAAAGCTGACCTTTTTCAGTATAATAAATTTGGTCATGAGAAGTAATATCCAATTCCCAGATTTTACCCAGATCATGAAATAGGGCACCAAAAATCAGAAGATCTTTATTCAAGAAATGATAATGGTTTCCCATAAATTCCATGATCTGGCAGATCGAAACAATATGCTTTAAAAGACCCCCTCGAAGGGCGTGGTGAACGGTCTTGGCCGCCGGAGCTATCAGTAACTTGGTTTTGATTTCTTCGTCATTTAAACAATCTAAGCAAAGTTGTTTTATTGGTGGCGCCTGAATTTTTTCGACAAAGCCCAAAAGTTTAATTAAGAGAACGGCGGTATCAATTTTTTCAGATTCGACAAAATAATCATCTTTATTTAGATTAAGCTCGGCGGCGTTCTCTAAGCGGTGAATCACAAATTGTTTTTTTTGATTGTAAATCTGAACCACGCCCTTGACCTTTACCAAATCACCAATTTCAAATAATGCGCTGACCGTATCAACATTGTCCCAAAGTCTGGCGTCGAGCTGACCTGTTTTGTCAGCTAACAAAGTCGTTAAAAACATCTTTCCATTTTTTCCCGTCCCGATATTTTTATCTTTAACTAAAAAAATACGATCTATGATGGGGTCTTTATCCATCAAATTTTTTACCGAGATGATCGCCGTTTGCAAACTCATATTGATCCTTACTGCTTATAAAGTGACGAGCAAAAATTGTCTGGATAACGACTATCAGTAACATGAAGATGGGTTAAATAAAACTGATTATTATTTTTAAACACGAATAGGTAATAACCGGCTACCACGTAAAGATACCTGAGGTTTGTCGTATTTAATTTTAAAAAATGAGGTTTTTGCAATAAATCAAATTTCTTTTTTATATCAACAAATTTTCCGCAGCCTAATCCGAATTCTTCGCCGTCGATTCTCTTTTTAGGACTATCACTGATAAAATAAAGCTTTTCGAGCTGCGGTAAGTCCGCAAACTGCTGTGGTGGAAAACTGAGGTCAAACGAACCTTGTCCGGACACATAGTTAGCCAAATCCAACCGCCCTCCCCCATTGGGAAAAATTAGTCGGATGGGACTGTTCTGAACAACACCATTGCTTTCTGAAGACAAAACGACTTCAAGCGGCGCCATCAAATAGGCAGCTTGAAGTGTGGCCGTGCCGACTAAATCAGCTTCAATCTGGTCAAAAATTTTGATGGGTACTTTGAAATCGTCCGCGCGAACTTCAATCTTAATATCTGTAAAATGGGTTTCATTTTTTTGGAAAAAATGACACCCTGAAAATAGAAGAAATGCCGCTACTTGAAACGGAAAAAAGAATTTAGTCATTGTTAACCGTGGCTTTAAATTCCAAATAAGGCAAAAATTCGTTGGCGTAAAGTCGATCGCTGTTAATTAAAGTTTTCATCTGCTCTTTATCTTCAGGCATTTTTGCCGTCATCAACAAGGCCCAGTTAGAAAATAATTGCTTATCCTTCACGACCAAATTGATGTATTGGATCATGAGGGTGCTATTACTTTTATTTTCTTGATGCATCATTAGTAAATACAGTTTCGAGGAAAGTGCCAACTTTTGCGATTCGCTAGAAATTCCCAGCGCGGCTTGGTACGTTTTTTTAAAATAATTCAAAGCCACATCAATGTTTAATCGGTCACTTTCACTTAAAATATTCTGATTTTTGGCGAAGAGATCTTGAGCCTGACTAAATTCACCTTTTTCCAGGTAGAAATTGATCGCCATCAGAACGCCGTCACGACGATCTAGTAAAGGCAAAAGTTCTTGGCGCAAGGATTCAAGGTCTTCCCAATTGTAACTGGTTCGGTTGACTAAACTACTCAATCTAAAATACTTAGTCATTTGATGAGGAAAATCGACAAACAGCGAAAAGTAATCCCGATAACCATCAGCCGAACCGGCTAGTCCTTTTTTGATAAGGTAAATTTGTAAAAACAAAAGCTCCTTCGTAAACTCAACGCGACTTTTAACATGTTTTTCTAACATTTCAAACGCCGCCGGCCCATTTATTGTTTTCGCATAAATTTGACTTAAAACAAATCCGTACAAATATCGACCCTGGTTTGAATTATCGTAAAGATTTTTAAAAATTCGGGCCGAATCACTGTACTTTTTCTGGCTCAAGGAAAGAAGGGCATCATTTTCTTTTACATCCGCCGCGGATGGATCCAGATCAATCGCTTTAACCAAAGAATCTCGGGCGTTTTGAATATCACCTAAATTAAAGGCTTTATTAAATTTAACCAGCTGGTATTGGGATTTTCGCTCATTACCGACCACTTTACCTTTAAACATCAAATCAAGCATATGAGTTGAACTTAAAACGCCCGCGGCTTCGAGCTTTACCCACAGGGGGATGATATCAATCAAAATTTTATCTTGAGACCCTAGAGGTAGTTTTTTGAACAGCTCAATAGTTTTATCATCTTGAGCATAGAGATTGTATTTTCTTATCTGTTGAAAAATACTTCTTTCACTTTTACTTTGACTGGAATTTTCATTGAAGTACCAACCGCCACCGATAAATAAAAAAATTGCTATGGCCGCCATTAAAATTTTTAATCCAAATGAAAGCTTGGGCTTTTCATTTTCTTGTGCCGCACCTAACGAAGATAATCGGTTTTTTTTTCGACCGTTTTCTTTTTGCGTGACCTCTAGCGATGAAGGAACTGCCGAAGGCTCATTTGGGACAGCCGGCAGTTCAACCTGGCTGAAATCTAATCGATGAGCTCCGGTCAAAGTTTCCGATACCTCAGTTCCGGTTGATGTTCTTTGCAGGTTCTGAGAAGTTTGGACGGTTCGGGTCAGATCAGATTTTTTATCAATCTCTTCGCGAACGGCTTCTACGAGGGGCTTAAAATCAGTGACCTCTCGCACATAGGTCCACCGTAAATCCATGTCACGTACTTCATCGATTAATGAAATTTGCTTTTTCATAATCAAATCTTCCACTTGCTCGTAAGAATAAGGCCCTAAAATTTTATAATCTGATTTAATCAGCCACTTATTTTGAGATCTCATATTAGAAAGGAGACTTCGTCAGTAAAAGTTTGAGATCGTCATTGGTCAGAAAGAATCCCGCACCGGCGTAAGCCGATTTAGCATCTTTTTTATTGAGCATATCGTTGTATCCGGCCATAACGTAAAGTCCATACTTAAATTTATAACTTAGGTTAGCACGCATTTGCATCGTACTGAAATCATAGGCTTCGAGCGAAGCCGTTAATCGACGGTTCGGCAACAATTTATAATCCATACCAACACCGCCGGTGTCCTCGATTAAACCGCCGCGCAAAGTAAAATCATAAAAGTTTTTCGCGAAAAAAGCGGTAAATTTAGTTTTACTTTTGTAAGTTTTAATTTCGTCATATTCGGTTTGTCCGCCCGAGGTGATAGTTTTCGTATTAGTTTTATCCACTACTCCGGCGGGATCGGTGATGATACCAAGATAATAATAGCGATCTAAACCGGGCTGGATTTGAATACCAACGGCGGACTTCGTATAGCCAACGCTATTTAAATAATAACCATTAAAATCAATGGCGGTTGTGACTCGACTAGCGGTATCAATCATGCCGCCAATACCTTCAACTGCGGCCGAAACTTCTTCAGCCATTTTTTCATCAGAAATAAGTTTTCCGATGGTTCCTTCGCCCCGATTGATTTTACCTGTGATATCTTCAATATTTTTTAAAGAATTGTCGATTCGAACCATCGAATTTTTCCAAGTGGTTTTGAATCCGTGTTCAGAATTGTCATTAACCAGATCGTTAATTGTTTTTGTGATGGAGTTAACTTGCGTCACGATTTCGCGTATTTGATCTTTATTCTCATCGGTCATCTGAGCAATATTTGCCGTTAATTTTTCAACATTCTTAACAATTCGACCTAGGATGTGAGAGTCTGTTCCGTTTTGTGCGGTCGCTTCATTTAAATTTTTAGCTACTTCTTTTAACGATCCAGCAATATCCGACACCTGAGTCATCACGTCGTCCAGACCTCCGCCTTTTTTAACATTCAGAATTTGACCGCCATCTTCGAGTTCAGGATCCGAAGACATACCCGGATTTATTTCGATATACTTATCACCTAAGATGCCGTTAGCTTTAATTTCCACGGATGCCGAGCGGGTTAAACCGAGGTCGGATTTGACCGTGATGTCGAGACGCGCTTGTCCATCTTGAAGACGAATATCTTTAATAACTCCGATAGGAATGCCGGCTGAACGAATGGCCGAGCCTTTAGTGAGTCCGCTGGCATTGGGTAATAAGAACCAAGCTTTTTTAGATCGGCCCATGAAACTGGGATCATCACTCACTTGCATGGACATGAAAGCGATTAATCCGCCAATGATAACGACTAATGCTCCGACTTTAAATTCTAATGCGCTGAAGAATTTCATTGATGTTTCATCCCTTTATTCACGAAGCGTTTAACCAGTTCAATTTCACTTTTGAAAAAATCATCAGCGGTTCCCGACAATAAAACTTTTCCAGCGTCTAACATCACAATAAAATCAGCAATTCTAAAGGCTGCGGCCAAATCATGTGATACCATCACCGACGTGGCTCCTCCGCTTAATTTGTGAGTTTCTACTATTAAATTATCTACCATTTCAGTCAGAATGGGATCTAAACCTGTGGTCGGTTCGTCGTAGATTAATATTTCTGGATCTAAGGCCAGCGCACGGGCTAAACCAGTTCTTTTTTGCATTCCACCTGAAATTTGACTGGGTAATTTTCCGTAGTGTTTTTCTTCTAATCCCACCATATTGAGCTTCTTGTGGGCGATCTGAATTTTGGCCTCTAAACTCAGCTGTCGGCGATGCTCATCCAGTGGAAACATGACATTTTCTAAAACGGTCATATCGTCAAACAAAGCTGCACTCTGGAAAAGTACGCCGTACTTACAGCGAAACTGAGTCAGTTCATTATCATCCATTTGAGAAAGATCACTTCCTAAAACGTGGACATCGCCCGATGTCGGACGGTACAAACCTAACATATGTTTCAACAATACACTTTTTCCGGTACCCGAAAATCCGATAATCGCGGTTAAGCTTCCACGATGAATTTTCAAATCAATCCCCTTGAGCACGAAATCTTTTCCGCCGTCGAAACTTTTTTTAACGTCGTGAAGTTCAATCGAATATTCACTCATTTTACAATTCCCATCGTCACGTACAAAATACGAATAATATTCATCAAAAAATAATCCACAATAATAATACCGACCATGCTGGTGACGACGCCTTTGTTGGTGGCCTCACCCACGCCTTTAGCTCCGCCCGTTGTATTAAATCCATGATAAGTGCAAATCACCGCAAACATAATTCCAAAAACAAAAGATTTGAACAGTCCTTCATTGATATGATGAACTTCAACAGTTTGGCGAATTTTTTCAAAAAATACCGCCTGGTCCAAACCCACAATTTTAGTACAAAGGATCCAAGAACCAAACATAGCCATGAAATCAAATAACGCCGTCAATAAAGGCATGCACAAAGCGGCCGCCACGATTCGCGGAGCAATTAAATACTGTTTAGTATTAACACCCATAACATCAAGCGCATCCATTTGCTCATTCACGCGCATCGTTCCCAAACGCGCAGCCATGGCACCGCCGGCTCGAGCAGAAACAATTAATCCAGTTAAGACCGGTCCCAATTCCCGCGTGATGCCCAAAGCAACTGTAGGACCAACCAGATTAACCGCGTTGACCAATTTGAATCCTAAATAAACTTGAAACGATAAAGCTAAACCGGTGAAGATACTGGTCAGAGTGATAATACCCACTGACTGGTTTCCGACAAACTCCATGTGCCGCATAATTTCTGTATACCTATACGGGGTGGCAAAAGTTAAAGCCATGCTTTGGTAACCGAACATCACAATTTCGCCGATGCTCGAAATAGATTTCCGACTTTTTTCAATTACAGAATTTAAAAAATTCATGCATGCACTTCCGTTTCGATATACCGACGTGGAACTCGAGAGCTCACCGAGGTTAAAATTTCGTAGGAAATTGTTTCAGCGTCTCGTGCTAAATCGTCAGCGCCTTGGGATCGATCATCAAAAAAGATCACTTCTTTTTTTTGCAGACTAACATTTGAAATTTCGGTGACATCGAGCATAAGAAAATCCATACACACCCGACCGATCACCGGTACTTTTTTACCTTCGACCACCACGTGCGCACGATTTGACAATAAGCGGTGAATCCCATCAGCATACCCGATCGGTACGATCGCTACTTCGGAATCACGCGCAGCGATCCACGTTCCGTTATAAGAGACACTGTCGCCTTTTTTAACTAGGCGAACATCCAAAATAAAAGATTTTAATGCCATGACTGGCTTGATTTCAATCGGACTTTGAATTTCATTGGTCCGGTATCCATATAACATGATGCCAGGCCGAAATCCCCAATTATGTTGATTTAGAAAATGCTGCGGTTGATCTTTAAATTGTGCCAAATGCGCGATCGCATCAGAATTGAGAAGATGTGCATGCACGCCAAAATCTTTAAACTGTTCAATCATCTGACTTAAACACTGGGCTTGGATTGCCGCTGACGAATTTTCCAAGTGTGATAACTGAGACGCATACAAATGGGACAAGATCGCTTTCACTTTGAGCCGAGGATGATTTTTTAAAAATGATATGATTTTATCAGATTCTGAAATATTGAAACCTAAGCGATTCATGCCGGTATTAAATTTAACATGAATATCGATCGAATCGACGACAATAGAATTTAAAAACTCTAATTGTTCAAATTGGCTTACGACCGGAGTTAATTGAGCATCGACAATCTGCCGCGCACCGATTTGATCAAAACCGCCAAAGACGATAATTTCTGATTTGATTCCGGCTGATCGAAGCTCGAGGGCTTCTTCGATGAGCATCACACCCAAAGGAAGCTGAGCGTTTTTTAAAATACGCTGAGCCACCGGAAAAGCTCCGTGGCCATAGGCATTAGCTTTGATCATGGGACAAACAAAGCGTGAACTTCCCGCCAAATTCAAAATATTGATCAGATTAAAATCTAAATTTTTTAATTGAATGTCGGCATAGGTTGAACGAAAATTTTTAATCATTCGGATACCGTAAAATCTGGGTGATGCTCTGTTTGCGCTTTGGATAAACAAATTTTATCACCGCCTTTGGCAGAAATAAAATGAAGGGCTTTGAATGCTGAAGCATCCAGCGCCGCTCCGTCGGCGGCCAAGGTTGGATATTCACTGATTCCTTGACTGATCGATACGCGTATTCCAGCCGCAATGTAATTTTCTTTATGAATAGCGTCTCGCAATCGCTCTGAGCGAATCACTGCACCTTTACGTCCGCAGTTCACCAGCAACAGCGTAAATTCATTATCAGACGTTCGGCAAATGTAGTCAGGTAAACGACTGGTTTGCTTAATTAAAGTTGCAACCTTTTTAATGATATCATCGACCACCGATTTTCCAAGAGCGGCTTCCATTTCAATAAATTTGTCGATACTGATTTTCACTACAGAAATTGGTAATATCGTTCGCTTAGAACGATCGATCTCTTTTTCTAAAACTCGTTTATAAAATAATTGATTGTAAAATCCCGTAAGCTGATCTTCCACGTCCATGTACTTAGGTTGTGATTCATAGACTAAGTTGGTGTACACCAGGCTCATCAACGAAAAATCTTCGGCCGAATCGGCGGTAATATCTTGAGTTGATATCATCAAACCTTCGATCTCATTTTTGATAATCAAGGGAATAAATTTGATTTGCTTCACATTAAATTTTTGCAATAAATACCGCTCGAATGCTTCCGGCAAGATGCCTTGAAAAATTTGTTCGATAAAATTTTTATGACTCGCGGGTACTTTATACGATAGCCCTTCGATCCATTTTTCGAGAACTTGATGATGAGAAACGCTGATAAAGGTTTCGATCGTTGGAATATATTTCAAATAAACCCAGCTTTGATGAGAGGTTTGTTCATAAAAAATATCCAGCAATTCTTCTTTTGACTGGCAGGATTTGTATTCTGAAATGCGTATCTGGTACGGTCGAACGGACGTGCTGGCACGCTCTTTTTCCAATGTCACTTGCGCCGTCTCAAATTCTTTCTTCTGGTTCTGGTAAAGATCAAGAAGGTGTTCGTTTTGATAAAGTCGATAAATGGATTCCGTAATAAGATCACAAGCGTTACTAACGTAACGAGAAACATTTTCATCACTTTTACTAAAAGCTCCGTAAAGATTATAATCTTGGTAGCCTAATAAATCATTCAGGTTAGCCGACGGAGAAATAATAAGAATGCGAACTTCATTTGAAATTTTGAGTAATCTTTCGAACATGTCGTGCACGGGAATAATTAGCGAGGCAATCTCTAGGATCACCACGTGTGCGGGATTCAACGCAAACTGATTCAATAATTCATCGTGATTAGAAAACAATTCGACTTGATAGTTTTTATTTTTCAAACTGAGCTTCAGATCAACCCCAAGATTCACATCTTGCGAAAAAACATAAATCGTAAAGTCCTGCGCAACATCTTTAATAATCACGTTCGCCCCGGTCTACGGACTTTCACTGCGAAATTATCAATTAATTTGGTCGCTTTATCAAATTGAATATGAGGCTGGGCCACCACATCAACTTTTTCATCCATCTTAAATTGGGTAGTCGTGAATTCGTGTTCGATATTTAATCTGGAGATTTCAATGGCCGCAGTCGTTTCGTCATCGTCACGTAGATCGAGGATCGCGTCGATATCAATGTCTGCGCGCGTTTGCTCCGGAGCGTTGCTGACCACCTCGGCTCTGACGGGGAATGCTTGCGCCGACTTTCGAAGCTCCGCATCCATTTCGATTCGTATCAATACGCCTCGGGACAAAGGATTTTCTAAAACACGCACGTCAGCGCCGTAACGACGAACTACGCTGAGTGCTTCCGACAAGCCTAAGCCTCTATGTCTTGATTTATCCTTGGTGCCATAAAAAGGCTGCCAAATTTTTTCTTCGGTTCCCGGAGCAAGTCCTTCTCCGTCATCGATGATATCAATATTTACAACCGATTTCGATTCACGGGGATCTTCATAAATTTTTATGGAAATATTTTTAGCCTTAGCTTCGATGGAATTGGTGATAATATTTTCAAGAGCTTTGCGAAAACGATCCACATCACAATCGTATTTTTTTTCAGATTTGTAATCTTGAACGATTTTAACTCCGCTATCGGCGATATGGGCAGTCAAGCTACTTAAGGCTAAGTCGACCACTTCACCTAAAGCTATTTTTCTTTTTCCGGCTTGTTCAAAAATAGATGGAAATAAATCTGGCGCAGTCTGCTTGATTTCCTGTTTAACCTCGTATTCGATCTTTTCCTGAAGCGGCACCTGGGCGACAACCGGGGCAGTCGCAATAACAGCGGGCTTCGGATTTTGAACTTCGTCAAAAACTTTTTTGAATATATCAGCCTTGCGCTGTTCATTTTCGATTGGCTTAAGCACGTACAATAAAATTCCGATAACGAGAGCGGAAAAGCCAAAAACAAAAATCAGCACAAATAAAGGAATGGCCAAAAACTCATTTTTAGTTAACTTTGCGGAATAAGAAATAACAGAAAGATTCGAGGATCTGATTTCATCACGATCCATAAAATATTTTGAAGAATTTAATTTCGACTCTTGAGATTGGGTAGCAATGTAGTCAGACTGCGTGTGCCCTACAACCACATTATCGGAGGTCATCAGCACGTTGACATTTTTCGCGCTGCGGACGATGTCAAAATATTTTTGAAAATAGACCGCATCGCCGACCAAAGCCACCGCTTGCCGAGAATTACGAATCTTCTCATCCGAAAAAATCAGCGATAAAAATTTCTCGCGGGTTTGATTTTGAAAGAGTTGCACATGGATATCTTTATTTGAAAATGGACTGTAGGAAAAAGCCTTTTGTAAATAATCTTTTGACCAATTCTCTGCGGGCGTGCCTGATTTGATATAAAGATTCTTCACCACATAGGTTCCATTAGCGGCTATGTCTAATTGAGCTAAGGCAAAAAACGGATTGATCTGAACCCAATTGATTTTACTTTCGTCGATTTGGCCTTGATAAGATGAAATCACATTTTTGAGTTGAGCGATTTGACTCGAGATAGAAGTTTTTAAGGTGATGGACTGTTGATGAATCTGTCCTTCGACAAAAGCAGACTTTTCCTGTTTGTAATAACTATTCAGTTTCCACACAACGACGACAACGATTAATACAATCGCCCCAATCATCGCATGTATCGTTTTTGCCTTCATCTAGCTATACATCCTTGTTTGCATCCTTGGCTTTCTCTATTGTAATTTTGTTTTTAATCGAGAATCAACTTATCAGTTTGATTTTTTTGAAGTATTTGCTTATTTTAGATGGATGCACACAAACAAGTACGAATGTGATATTTTAATTATCGGATCCGGCCTGGCAGCTCTTAGTCAGGCCCTTAAAATTGCCGATGATTTCTCCTCGCAAAAAATCAAAATCACACTGATGACGAAGGATTCGATCAAAATGACGAACAGTGCGATGGCTCAGGGCGGAATCGCTGCGGTTTCCGAGCCCAACGACAGTTTTGAGTCGCATATTCAAGATACCATGACCGCAGGTGCGGGACTTAATGATATTGAAGCGGTGCGAAACGTGATTACTCAAGCTCCGGATCGAATTCAGGATCTTAAAAAATGGGGCGTTCAGTTTGATGATGATATTTCCCGCGAAGGTGGACACTCGGCTCGTCGGATTTTTCATTTTGAAGATCAAACCGGAGCTGAAATTCAACGTAAACTTTTGCAAAAAGTCACCGAACATCCCAGTATCACTATTTTTGAAAATACTTTTGCCATTGATCTAATTGTGAACAAGCAAGCCGATCCACATTTTATTGGAAAAACTCAGATCATCGGCGTTTACGCCTTAGATAAAACGACTAATCAGGTCAATGTATTCTCGGCCAAAACCACAATATTGGCCACCGGCGGCGCCGGAAAAGTTTACCTTTACACGTCCAACTGGAGTGGCGCTACCGGGGACGGAATAGCTATGGCCTACCGAGCCGGAGCACGCATCGCCAATTTAGAATTTATGCAATTTCATCCCACGTGTCTTTATCACAACGAATCGCGAAATTTTTTAATTACCGAAGCTATGCGCGGTGAGGGCGGAGAACTGATCACGGCCGATGGAACACCGTTTATGAAAAAATATCATCCGTTGGGATCTTTAGCTCCGCGGGATATTGTGGCTCGAAGCATCGATGCCGAAATGAAAAAATCAGGTGCCGTGTGCGTGTATTTAGATATTACTCACAAACCCGCAGATTTCATCCAGTCTCACTTCCCCACTATTTATCAAAAATGTCTCGAATTCGGAATCGATATCACCAAACAGCCCATTCCGGTGGTACCGGCGGCTCACTATTTATGTGGTGGAGTATTAGCCGACATCAATGGAAAAACGGATCTTGATGGACTTTACGCTATTGGAGAAGTGTCTTGCACCGGATTACACGGTGCTAACCGCCTGGCTTCAAATTCATTATTAGAATGTTTGGCCATGTCCCACAATGCTTCTCGAGAAATTCAAAAAAATTGGGTCCAAACCGAAGCTTCATTTAAACTTTCAAAATCACCGAAACCTTGGAAAAAACCCGAGCAAACCAATTCCGATGAAATGATTGTTATCACCCACATGTGGGATGAAATTCGCCGCATGATGTGGAATTACGTCGGTATCGTACGATCGACGAAACGTTTGGAACGCGCACAACACCGGATGCAAAATATTTTAGAAGAAGTAAAAGAATATTATTCGCACATGAAAATTCACAGCGATATTTTAGAACTTCGTAACATCGCTATTGTGGCTGATTTAACGGTACAATGTGCTCTGAAACGGAAACAATCCATTGGAATTCATTATTCACTGGATTATCCACCAGAAGATCCACAGAAAGCCTCAATTGATTTACAAAACACTATTTTATTACGAGGAATTTTATAACATGCTTGCACGCGCTGAAAAATTTTTTAAAGGTTTCGACAACACGAAGCTTTTTCTTCAAACCTGGGGAAATCCCAAAGCCCAAGCCACCATTTTGATCACCCACGGTCAAGCCGAACATTCCGATGCGTATTTGCGCCTTGTCGATGGTTTATCTAAGCATCTCAATCTTAATTTTATAGCTTGGGATTTGCGGGGCCACGGGAAATCAGAGGGGATACGCGGATATGCCGGTGATTTTAATCATTACGTTTTAGATTATGACTGCTTTATTGAAGAAGCTCTCAAACTTCCCCTGGTCAAAAATAAAACTCTATTTCTTTTAGGTCATTCAATGGGTGGACTCATCCAAACCTGCGCTTTAGTTGAAAAAAAATACACTCAAGTCACGGCGCAGATTCTCAGTTCTCCTTTGTTTGGACTTCAACTTCCGGTTCCCGTGTGGAAATCATCGGCGGCCGATCT
>JACMMZ010000216.1 GCA_014378775.1 Pseudobdellovibrionaceae bacterium | reverse complement strand
TTTGCTCATCACAAAATCCCCCAGATCGGCAAAGTGGTCATCGAAGATCATTGCGACCTCGGCAGTCACTGTTCCGTTGATCGGGCTACCTTGACCGAAACCCGCATCAAAGCAGGCTCAAAATTGGATAACTTTTGTCATATTGCTCATAATTGTGAAATCGGCGAAAATTCGATGTTAGCGGCTGGCTTTATGACGGCCGGATCAACCATCATGGGAAAAAATATGATGACCGGAGGCGGAGTTCATCTGAACGGTCATATTAAGATTGCTGACAATGTGATCTTCGCAGGAAATACCGGAGTAGTAAGTGATGTGGATGCCCCCGGAGTCTACGGCGGATTTCCGCAAGTTCCTCAAAAAGAGAACTTACGGATTATGAGCTCACTCGCATTTCTGCCGAAACTACGCAGACAAGTATCTCAGATTTTCAAACATTTGGGCTTAGAAGAAAAATAAAAGGTACGCCGTACCGTATCCGGTGATATAGGCGATTTGACGGATTATTTTTTAAAATTAAATGGATAAGTCACTTCAGAAACAATTCCTTTTGATGGTTTTGGAAATTGAATTGTCTTTAATGATTCAACAACACAATTTTCCACAGCCGAATTATTCAATGTCGATTTAACCACACTCAAATTTTGAGCGTTACCTAACTCATTAATCTCCCAAAAAATGATAACTTTACCCTCTAATGTTTTATTCTTTTCGTTTTCGGTGTAAAAACATTGTCTATAATTCGCAGCTCGAGATCTTATAGCATCCTTGACGAGCTCCTTATCGATCGAGCCCTTCGGCGTTTGCGTCGCGCAAGAGATAAGAAAAAATCCAAATAGTGATAAAAATAAATTTTTCAAATTAATCCTAAAACGCCGGCTTCATCACGCCAATGTAAGCCGCACAAAAATAACCAATCAAAAGTAAAATATATATCGGCATTCCAATTTGACCTTTGCGTTTCAATATTGAAATCGCCACGGCAAAAAAGGCCCAGAGACCAAATTTTAAATAAGCCCAAGTCGGCATACTAGAGGCTAATCCCAATTTGGCTAACAAACCAAAACCGGTGACTAACATGATGACTAAACCGATTCCGTGCATGGCAAACGATGCAGATTTTATTTTTCCCTGCAGCGGTGTACCGGCCCAGACGGTGAAAAACACGCCCATTAATCCCGAGACGAGAAAGAAAATTCCTAATAGATGCGCGATTTTGTAAAATTCATAACTCATTTGATTATCCTCTTGTGGTTTTTTGATCTTCTACGTTCAATTCGATTTTCCGATTCGGAGTGCGTTTTGACCCGGTGTACATTTCATATTTTAGAAAACGACATTCAATGTTTCCGTTGTAAACGAATTTTTTCGCGGTCGCTTTTAATTTCATTTCAGTTAACAGCTCCTTGTTACCCGATAGTATCCAAGCATCCCATCCTTGAAAACGATTTTTGAGCGTGAAACCAAGGTCGCGGTAAACGTCTTTCAAGTTATCTTCATCACCGATACGCGCTCCGTACGGAGGGTTGGTGATAATCATACCCTTAGTCAATTCCACGGGCGGAGCCGCAATGGCAATCGGCGAATTTTTCATATCGATGAATTGAAGAACACCGGCATTTTTTGCATTTTGCTTGGCGATTTCTAAAACACGTTTATCGTGATCAAAACCAAATAATTTGAAATCCAATGTATCTAACTCTCGAGCTTGAGATTCTTCTAGTACTTGGTTCCAAGCCGCTTCGTCAAAATCAAGCAGGTTCATAAATCCAAAACTTTGACGATGAGATCCCGGGGCCATATTGAGTGCCATCATGGCGGCTTCAATCAATAAAGTTCCCGATCCACAGAAAAAATCTACCAACGGAGATTTCTTATCCCATCCACTTAAACCAATGAGGCCAGCCGCTAAATTTTCTTTCAGCGGAGCTTCACCCGTTCGGTCACGGTAGCCGCGCATGAACAAAGATTGACCTGAAGTATCTAAAGCCATGTTGTATTGATTTTTGTAACCGCGAATATGAATTCGCAAATCAGGA
>JACMMZ010000215.1 GCA_014378775.1 Pseudobdellovibrionaceae bacterium | reverse complement strand
GGCCACCGGAAAATTTTACTTCTTTGTCGCCTGCAAATACAATGGATTCACTTTAGGCAGCAAAGCTTGAATGTCGGCAATACGCTTACCGTCGGCAGGGTGCGTGCTGAGGAACTGAAGTGGACTTTTTCCGCCATTATTGGCCGCCATTTTCGTCCAAAGATTCACGGCTTCTTGTGGGTCATATCCAGCGCGTGCCATGAGTTCCACTCCGATATCGTCGGATTCGCTTTCTTGGTCGCGGCTGTGCGGAAGAGTCAAAGCTACCGTAGTGAATAAAATAGCGCCCTGGCTAATATACCGTAAATTTTCGTCTTTCACTTTTCCCGAGGCTACGGCTAGGGCTGCTCCACCACCAATAATAAGTGATTGCGCTTGAGCTCGAGCCATTCGTTCTCGACCGTGTTCGCGAAGAGCATGTGCGATTTCGTGCCCCATGACGGCCGCGATTTCACCGTCAGTCATTTTCATTTTTTCGATGATACCGGAATAGAAAACAATTTTTCCACCGGGCATACAGTAAGCATTCACTTCATCGCTGGTTATGACATGTGTTTCCCAGGCCCAGGCAGGGGCTTCTTTTCTGAAAATAGCGGTTTGAGGAATTAACCTTGCGGCAACTGCTTTTACACGCCGAACGTGTTCCGGGTTCGTATCAAGCGTATTCTTTTTGGACGCTTCAGTTTTAACTTCAGTATAAGCTTGAAGCGACTGTTCGTTAACTTGTTCCGGAGAAACGCCGGTCAAGAATTGTTTACGGTTAACGCCGATAGCGCCTTCTTCCGTGGTTGAAGCACAAGAAGTCAAAATAAGAATAAGGGATAAAAATATTTTTTTCATAACTTTACTTACAAAAAATATCAGCTGTTGGCAAGCGAGGCTTTTGTTATACCGCGCAAACTATTACCCACGTAAATTTCAAAGCTTCTTAGATCATCTTGATCAAAGTTTTTCTCGGACAAAGCGAATTTTTCCGCATTGATTTCTATAAAACCAGTTTCAAGCGCCGATCGTCTAAAGCATCCATTGACGCAACCCGAATCTAAAGTGGGCGTGAAAAATTCATTTTCCTTTTTTATAAAAAGATTAAAGCGCGACGTCTCGGTGATTTGATTTAATGAATTAATTCCGATGACATCATCGGTGCCGGGCCAGCTTAAACTTAGATTATCTGTCCAGTACTTTCGGTCCGTGGTTTTGTAATTTTGTAAACCTTGTCCTGCCAATTGATTGCGGTTGGTGGCAAAGGCTAAACGTATTTCACTTTGAAACAAATCTACCAGAGTGATTTCACTTTTGATCACGGCCACGTGAACAGGATCAATCATCAAACGACATTTTTGAGACGAATTTGAAAGTGATCTTTGAAAAGGCGTATAAAGTCTTGCGACTTGATCCAAGCTTGTATTCGGCTGGCAAATTTGGATGGCCTCAAAGGTTCTTTGAATATGATATTTCAATAAAATATTCTCGACCGATGAAATTTGAAAAGTATCTAAGATAAAAAGTGGATTAGAATTCATGGCTGAGCTCAAGGTGTTTGGCTTTTCGCAAAAATTCTTGCCATTCTTTTTCGGGATCTGAATCGTAAACGATGCCGCATCCGGAAAAATAGGTCAGGGTATTTTTTGAGTGAAGAAACGAGCGAATGGCTAAATTTAATTTAAAATCGTGATTTTGCCACCAGCCAATACATCCG
>JACMMZ010000214.1 GCA_014378775.1 Pseudobdellovibrionaceae bacterium | reverse complement strand
TTCTTTACCCGATGATTGATACTTCGTGGCCCAATCTTTTGATGAATCGTGAATTGAATGGAAATAAAAAATTAGACCGAAGCCAAATCAAATCTGGGGATATTTTTTTAGTCAAAGGTGTCATGTTTGCGGCGGGTCCCATTAGCCGCGTCGGACGAATTGATAATCAGTTCACGCACATTGCGGTAGCTTACGTGGATGATGGATCTTTATTTGGTCCTCAAAATAAAGGAAATGTTTATTTTATTAATGCTGAACCTGATTTCGGATTAGAAATTGTTAGTTTTGATTTCTTTGTTAAAGATCGCAAAGCGCGCTTGTTACATTACCGCTACGCCGAAACCAATGGCGATGCAAAAAAATCGGCACAAGTTGCGGCTCTTGCTGCCAAATACGTGGCTGAACTCAGCGTTCCCCGCGTGAATCCAAAAGACTTAACGGATTTGACTTTAGCTGACCGTCTGCTGGTGACCAAAAACCAACTCCCCTCAATTATCCCCTATAATTTCGCCATGGATTCATCTAATGAAAAAGCTTTGTACTGTTCGCAAGTTGTCAGCTACGCCTTCAAGCATGTTTGTGAAAATCAAGTTTGCGAAGATTTTCCTAAGTATATGTCTCTTGGTCGATCAGCTATTCCGTTATCAGTATCGCGATTTGATGTTAAAAATAATTCTTTAGCGCAAATTTTAGATCTTAAAAAAGAAGAAATTTTCAGTCCGGCCGATATTGAAATTGATCCTCGCTTTCAACTCTTAAGTGAGTGGAGAGACTATTCAATCCTTTCTGACAGTCGTATTACGGATATGACAAATACCAAAATATTCCAGTACATTGAAAATAACAAATACAGCTTTGTGATGAATGACGCTTTAAACCTTATGGCAGCCGTGGGAAATAAAATGATTAAGCAAGCCGGAATGCTTCCCGATTATTCTCCGGAAGGTTACGCAAAGGGCACTATGATCATGGCCTTTTTAATTAAATACACCGGCCCTGGACAGCTTGTTGCGGACCAAATTCCAAATCTCTCTACCGAAAAAGTTTCCCAGATTATGGTCGATCAAGGTGTACCATCCCCCCTCGCCAAACAATTTGCAGCCAATAATAAACAAACTTTAGCTCGTATATTAAACCACGTCAGCATCACCACTCGATTAACCAATTTAAATGAGCAAAATGTGAAAGTAAAAGGGCGTTACTTAACCGCCAAACAAATGGATTTTGTGATCGATCAAATTAGAAACAAAGATTGTGCAAGATATATTAATGGCGAAAATCCAGTCATGATTCACGATTTTTTCCGGCGCACCAACTCTGAGATAAAAGCAGAACAATGTGATTTAATAAATACACCCTTAACCGATCTTGATTACTGGTAAAACGAAAAGAAAACGAAGGATATAATGATGAAAAAAACCTACTTCCAAATTTATTACACTCGATTTCTAATGGCGGTGATCGGCATTTTATTTGGTGCATTAGCGCAGGCGCAAGTTGGACTTCCGAATCTCAGCGCGAATGAGAAATACACGGTCCTGACCGTGATTCCAAACAAATTAGGCATGACTTCGGGGCAAATTAATTTGGTCAATCAAGTTGAAATGAAGACGCAAAGCTTAACTGGAAAAATTTCAAGCATCGCCGCTCAAGCTTTTTCAATGGATAAAGGAATCAGTAAAATTTTTGTTAATTTAGGCGAAGCTTTAAAAGCCGAATTAGCACCACAATTAAATGAATTAAAAGCTTCTTTACCTACTGACGAGGCCATTAATTTATCGGTTTACGTTTTACCTTGGGAAGATTTGCATCAAGTTCAATCGCAAAACTCGGTCCTGACCATGATCGGTTCGGTGCAAGAGGCGCATATTGATTTAACCAGTCTGGCTTTGATGGGAAAAAATAAAGCGGCCGATCTTTACGCAAAAATTAATACAAAAATACGCAAATTGAAAGTAAGTGATACCGATCAATTCCAACTTCAATCCATCGCTTTTCATATTAAGCTTCTTCGGGGCCAGAGCCAAATCCGCGTTCAATTACTGGGACAACTTAGAAAAATGAGTACTCCATTTATCAAAGACAACGAACAAGTTCACATCAGAACGCTGGAAATTTTAGGCGACGAAAATCTTAAACAGCGTCCCATGGCATTACTCAACCTGACACAGCCACTTCAAGGTGAGACGCTAGAGCTTCCAGAGCTGACGCTAGAATTTGGCGAATTCGGTGGAGTCTCCGGCGGGTTCAATGGCTGGGCCGGTTCTTACCAAATTTTATCAAACCCTTGGGCGCAAAATGATTGTCAGGATAAATTAAATTCGACCCCATCCTTAACCGGAACCATCGCAAAAAATGTAGCGGGAAATTCTCGACTGGGTAAAGCATTGGGAGTTTTTGCGGAAGGCACACCGATTAAATTTCGAATTCTCAATTTAGAAATTGATGCAGCTTCATTAAAGATCTCGAAAATGAGTTTAGCCATGGAGGTGGGAATGCGGCAATTTCCACAATGCTTGACCGCTGAAAGCGTTAACGTCAAATTTCAAGCGGAGGCTAATTTAGCCATCGAAACGCAGCTCAGTCAGCTGTATAAACAAGATGATATGACCGATGACTTGATGAGTGCGCTTTATAATTAAATACTTAAATTCCGAATTTAAAAATGGAATGAAATTTTGGATCCCGAATTTGTATCGCCGGAGAAATGGTGATGCGTTTGTAGGGAATACGTCCCAAAAACCAAGTTTTCCAAAAAGTCAGATCCATATCCGGATTTTCATCAAGAACTTGCTGAAAGCTTTGTAGTTTTCCCATATCGATGTTGATAGCTTGATAAGTGCTATAAACAAACTTTGAACAAAAAGATTTTTTATGGTTATCGTAATCAAAACCCTGATCATAACGTAAACCTAATTGGCGGGAAGCGGCCATTTTCATCACGCGGATTTGGCTTAAGCTTAAGTCCTGAACGAATCTTTTTATTTCGACCCGATCTTTGTAACTTCGCTGCATAAATTCACACAGTGGCGTGATTTTACTTTTCGGCCAGGTGCTCTCTAAAATAACCCATTCCCCACCATCGTTTTTAAAGGCCACACCCACATGTGATGTCCAAGTCTTGGTATCGCTTTCTACTCGTCGGAATAAATAATTATGATTTGAAGTGAAAACGACGTCGCCTTCAGCGATGCTGTGCTGAGCCGCTAAACAAACCGGACCTGAAGTTTTTGCGAATCCCGCAGCTGCAAAGCCCAATACTGCAAATAATAAAACTGACTTGATCATACAACCCCCCTAAAGACTTGAGATCCGCAGGAAACCACAATTGGTGGAATTTCGTCAAATCTTTCGGATTTTTTTTGACCGAATTTGTAGATTATTCAAGACTTGATTTTACTTGGGATAGCCTAGTAATATTTATTATATATGAGCCAAAACCACCACGAGCATCACGACCATTCTCATCACCATCATGACCCAACCCCTCATTCGATCACGACGGCTTTTAAGATTAGTATTTTACTTAATATGCTTTTTGTGGTGATCGAAATTTATTATGGCTACATCGCCCATTCGATGGCCCTGATCGCCGATGCCTTCCATAATTTTTCCGATGTTTTATCGTTGATGATTTCCCTGGTCGGATTTTTCTTCGCCAAACGCGCCGGAGGGAAAAAAATTGCTGCCGGTATTTCAATTTTTAATGCGTTTCTACTTATTTTTACCCTGATTTTTATCTTGTTCGAAAGTGTTCAACGATTGATTTATCCGGTCTCTACGGCGCAATTAAATAATAACATTGTCATGTTAGTTGCCTTCGTCGGCATCTTGATTAACTTTGGTTCCGCTATTTTATTTAAAACTCACCAGCATAATGATCTGAATGCTCAGGGGGCTTACTTGCATCTAATGGCGGATGCGGCCATTTCTTTGGGTGTGGTTATTTCAGCTTTTGTCATTAAACTAACCGGATGGATACCCCTTGATTCGATTATTTCGATTTTGATTAGCATTATTATTTTCTACAACACTCTTCCGTTGATTCGAAAATCGTTTAAGGAATACAAAGCATGCACTTAGTGGTGGGCCTTGGAAATTATGGAGCCAAGTACGCCATGAATCGCCACAATATTGGATTTATGTGCGTGGATGTTTGGCTTAAAACATTAGGTGAAAAAACGGCGGATCATTTTTACCGCGAAGAACATAAAGCGCTAACGCAAAAAATAAAAATAACTCGCGCCGGTGTCGAGAAAGAAATTCTTATCGCTAAACCTCAAACGTACATGAATAGATCCGGGGAATCAGTTATTTCACTGATGCAGTTTTACAAAATTGAGCGTTCGAATTTATTGGTGATCCAAGATGATATCGATCAAGTTTTTGGAGCGATGAAAATCCAATTCAACCGGGGTCATGGCGGACAAAATGGTATTCGAAATATTTCAGAACTTTTTGGTGCGGCTGATTACCATCGCCTCAAATTAGGGGTGGGTCGACCGGAGCATCCTGGGTTTGATATCGGTGACTATGTTTTGGGAAACTTCCCAAAAGATGAGCTCTTACAGCTTCCGCAATTTTTAGATAAGGCAGCCCTTGCTTTAGAGAGCTTTGTATTCGATGGCGCCAGTCGAGCCGCCACGAAATACAATGGACAACTCTAAGCTTATCCCCTATATTTCTGGGCTTCACACAAAAGGAATATACCATGGCTTTGCAAGTTGGAATCGTAGGTCTGCCAAACGTCGGAAAATCGACACTGTTCAATGCTCTGACCTCCGGCAAGGCGGAAGCAGCCAACTACCCTTTTTGTACCATTGATCCGAACGTGGGCGTAGTCACTATTCCTGATCCGCGAATGGATCAAATCACGGCCTTTGTTAAACCGCAATCAGTCGTTCCCACCACCATGGAATTTGTAGATATCGCGGGAATTGTTAAGGGCGCTTCACAAGGTGAAGGTTTAGGAAATCAATTTTTAGGTCACATCAAACAAACCGACGCCATCGTGCACGTGGTTCGTTGTTTTGATGATCCCAATGTCATTCACGTGGCCGGAAGTGTTGAGCCTTTGCGTGATATCGAAATTATTAATACTGAATTGATGTTAGCTGATTACGACACAGCAGAGAAAAAATTAAAACGCGTTGAGAAATTAGCCAAAGGTTCAGCTGATCCAAAAATAAAGATGGAATTAGACGTGGCCCAAAGAATTCACAAAGCGCTTGGTGAAGGGAAACCCGCACGATCCGTGATGCTCAATGAACTGGAAGCTCCGTTTGCGTTAGATATGCATCTATTAACGAGTAAACCTGTATTGTACGCTTGTAACGTGTCTGATGTAGATTTTGCCGCAGGTGGAAATGACTGGGTTCGCGCGGTGGAAAAACTGGCGGCTTCAGAAAACAATAATACGATCATGATTTGCTCAGCCATGGAAGCCGAAATTGCTTTGTTACCATTGGAAGAACGCGCCGAATTTTTATCCAGCATGAACGCCACTGAACCGGGCTTAAATCGTCTCATCCGTGAAGCTTACAAACTTTTAGGACTATACACCTACTTTACCGCCGGTGAAAAAGAAGTGCGCGCTTGGACCATTAAAGCCGGTATGAAAGCACCACAAGCGGCCGGAGTAATTCATACCGATTTCGAAAAAGGCTTTATCCGCGCCGAAGCCTATCACTGCGAAGATTTGTTTGCTTTAAAATCAGAAGCCGCGGTTAAAGAGGCCGGTAAGTATAAATCTGAAGGCAAAGAATACGTTGTCCGTGACGGCGACATTTTGTTTTTTAAGTTCAACGTCTAGGACCAATAAAAAAAGGGCTTGTCGTCAGACAACCCCTTTTTTTATTGGAAAACTTTTTTAATTATTTAATTCGAATCGAAATAGTCATTTCGCCTTTGTCAGCAATTTTAAACGGATCATCGACACTAAATATGTCATCGCTTAAAATCACTGATGAAGTGTTTATATCAACTGAAACCGTATCGTAGTATTGCGGATCAACCGGGATACCATTGATGGTAAATTTCAAGAATCCAATTTTGTCCGCGCCCACGCTTAAATGAATCGGCGTAAGTGAAATTGAGTCTTTAATTGATTCATACTGATATACAATTTTAATTTTCGACTTACCTTTTGGAGCTTTTGTGAACTCAATTTGCTTACCATCAATTAAAGTGTAGCCGCTCGTCTGTAAAATACCATCGACGTAAACAAACAATCGACTCGCGTTGACTTTTTTGTTTGATATCACAAAGAGCTTTTGATCGGGTAAACGTCCGTCTGGTAAATTTGAAGTTGTAACTAAACCTTTAATGACTCCTTTAGCGGAATCGACTAATTCTAAAACAATATTTCTTTGTGATAAAGGCTTTGTCGCATCTAAAGAACTCTGCGAAGTCAGCACGTAATCCACGGTGAAGGTGGTATTAATCGATGAAAGAATACGATTCAAGACGGTATTTAATGTAATCGTCCCGTTCACAAGTTCAGAGTACTTAAACCATTCACCATCTGATTGCGCCACGATACCATCGGCGGTACCAAATTTTTTATCATATCCAGAAAGACTTGGAGTTACCGCAAAAATTTTCATTTGCGCTTGCTTGATCGCCGCGGTCACTTGTGAAAACATCGGAGCACCGGATCCCACTGCACCGGAATTTCCCGGAGAGTACAAAAATCCTGCGTCAGTTAAAAGAATGACGAATCGCTGAGAATCCGAACCCCATGGTGCTCCGGCCGCATCAATTACGGCGCGCATTGGATTTTCATCCAAATCATATCCACCGGGATCAGCTGAACCTTTAAGAGCCTTTAATTTTGTGATTTCTGAAATAAGCTCCGTCACTTCCGTTTCGGTGGAAGCTACTTTTGGATCGTTGTTATAAAATCGCGTGCATTTTTTAACCGTGTAGTCCCCAAATGTCGATAAACACATTCGTGTGTGGTAACCTTGAGTCCGTGTATTGTTCACGAAATCAATGAGCTTTTGTTTAGCCGCTTCGATCGTGGGCGCCATAGAACCAGTTACATCCACGGCAAAAATAATATCTGCCGTTGTGACGTTTGTGATCGAATTTTTATTTAAAGTGAAATCAGTTATAGGTACACCGTTTTCGGTCACTCTAATTTCTGATTTTAATAAGTTTTGGAGTAACCCCGAACCATTTTCAACTTGGAATGAAAGTTTAGTCTTATTCTCATCGGAATTGGCTTGTTCATATTGAACTTCCGATGCCGCAGATTTATAAGTATTCTCAAACAACACCGGAGTAGCTAATGATGAATTAGGAACTGGTGAAAAATTTGTTTGACTGCATGAGACTAAGTTTATCGACAGAGCCGTCGTAACTATCGTGACTGCAACTTGAGAAAAAGATCTTGTATGAACTAGTGAACTCATTTTATACCTCGCGTAACTAACGATTCGGTTGATCGCGCGTATAAATTTAATGTGGTTTAAAATGTCTAAAAGTTTTTCAAAAATTGCAGGTCTAGTGTCTCGCTGATTTTTTCAAAAAAGCGCGGGCTGCTGCTAGGCGCGCGATCGGTACACGAAACGGTGAACAACTGACATAATCCAGGTTCACATTTTCAAAAAACTCGATCGAATCAGGGTCTCCGCCGTGCTCTCCGCAAACGCCGACTTTAAGCTTACCCTTGGTTTGCCGACCCAGATCGACTCCGGTTTTAACTAAGGTCCCCACGCCGATCTGATCGATGGTCACGAAGGGATCTTTAGCAAAAATGCCCTCACTGACGTAGCTTCCTAAAAATCGTCCGGCATCATCACGAGATAATCCCAAAGTAGTTTGAGTCAAATCATTGGTTCCAAAACTGAAAAAATCCGCATGATGCGCGATTTCGTGGGCCGTGACGGCTGCGCGCGGAAGCTCAATCATGGTTCCAATCAAATATTCGAAATGAACTCCGGAATCTTTTTGAACTTGCAGGATCACGTCTTCAGATAATTTTCTTAAGATTTGAAGTTCTTTTTCCGTCGCTACAAGGGGGATCATGATTTCTGGAATCAATTTATATCCCTCTTTGATCAATTGAACCGCGGCTTCGGCTATCGCACGGGACTGCATTTGATAAATTTCGGGATAGGTTATGGCTAATCGGCACCCGCGATGACCCAGCATCGGATTGACTTCGTGAAGGGATTGAATTTTATTTCTTAATTTCACAGGATCATAATTAATTCGTTTGGCCAATTCATTCATTTCTTCCACTGTATGCGGAACAAATTCATGCAGGGGCGGATCTAATAAACGAATGGTCACTGGAAATCCGTCCATGATTTTAAATAATTGGTAAAAATCATGGCGCTGCATAGGTAATAATTTAGTTAAAGCTTTTTCTCGATCGAACTTCGTATCTGCAATAATCATTTCGCGTACGGCATCAATGCGGTCCACTCCGAAAAACATGTGCTCCGTTCGACACAGTCCAATACCTTCTGCTCCGAAGTCCCGCGCCGTTTGGGCATCCTTCGGTGTGTCGGCATTGGCCCGTACGCCCAGTCTTCGCACCGAATCAGCCATTTTCATCACGCGGTCAAAAGTTCCATCCAATTTAGGTTCAATCGTTTTCACTTCACCTAGGAAAACTTCGCCGGTCCCACCATCTAACGTAATGATGTCTCCTTTTTTAAGAACGTAACCCTTCACTTTCAAGGTTTCAGAGGCGTAATCGACGCTAATTTCCGAACACCCCGCCACACAACATTTTCCCATACCACGCGCGACGACCGCCGCGTGCGAAGTCATTCCACCCCGCGCCGTTAAAATTCCCTGAGCCGCAATCATACCGGCAATATCTTCAGGAGAAGTTTCTACCCGGACCAAAATGACTTTTTTACCTTTTTCTTTTAAAGCTACCGCGTCTTCCGGCGTGAACACGATTTCACCGCACACGCCACCGGGGCTGGCCGGCAAACCTTTAGCTAATAAAGTTTTGGTGGTTTTCGGATCTAAAGTTGGATGAAGCAGTTGATCTAAGGCCGACGGATCAATTCGTAACAAAGCTTCTGTTTCGGTAATTAATTTTTCATCGATCATATCACAGGCAATTTGCAAGGCTGCTTTGGCCGTGCGCTTTCCGTTACGAGTTTGCAGCATCCACAATTTATTTTTCTCGATGGTGAATTCGATATCCTGCATATCTTTGAAATAATTTTCTAATTTAAGATAAATAGTTTCTAAATCCTGATAAGGTCCCGGCATCAATTCTTTCAAAATTGAAATGGTCTGCGGCGTGCGAATACCCGCTACCACATCTTCACCTTGAGCATTAATTAAAAATTCTCCATAGAATTTTTTCTCGCCGGTGCTGGGATCTCGTGTAAAAGCTACCCCGGTGGCGGAATCATCCCCTAAATTACCAAATACCATGGATTGAATATTAACGGCCGTGCCCCATGCCACCGGGATGTCGTGAAGTTCACGGTACGTGATGGCGCGCGGTGTGTTCCAACTGCGAAATACGGCGCTGACGGCTCCCCACAACTGTTCATGAGGATCGGACGGGAATTTTTCTCCAGTCATTTGTTTAACCATGTCTTTAAATTTAAGGACTAATTTTTTGAGATCATTTTCCGTTAAATCATTATCGTCATGAACATTTTTTTCTGCTTTCATATCCTCTAATGTGACTTCCAATAAAGAAGAATTCATTCCCATGACCACATCAGAATACATTTGAATAAATCGACGGTAAGAATCCCAAGCAAAGCGCGGATTCTGTGACGACTGAGCCAAACCCTCTACGGTTTCATCATTTAATCCTAAATTAAGTATGGTATCCATCATACCCGGCATGGAAGCTCGGGCACCAGAGCGAACGCTGACTAATAAAGGATTTTTTGCATCACCAAATTTTTTACCAATTTTATTTTCCACCCGGGCTAAAGCTTTCAAAGCTTCTGGCTTAACCCATTCCGGTAATTTTCCGCCCTCAGCATAAAAGCTGGTGCAGATATCGGTTGAAATCGTAAAACCCGGGGGAACCGGCAAACCAATGGCGGTCATTTCTGCCAAGTTAGCGCCTTTCCCACCAAGGATATTTTTCATACTGACGTTACCCTCGGCTTCTCCGGCGGCAAAATAATAAACAAATTTTTCTGGTTTCATGCTGATCCTTTAATTTAATATTTCTTAAGCTTCGCTTAAAATAATTTAAGTTGGGCCGAAATGTACGAATTGAGTTCAGAAATTTGAATTCTTTCTTGCGTCATTTTATCTCGGTGTCGAACTGTAACCGCTTGATCATTCAAAGTTTCAAAATCGTAAGTCACACAAAAAGGCGTTCCGATCTCATCGGCCCGGCGGTAGCGTTTTCCGATGGATGCGGTTTCATCATAAAGAACATCGAAATCTTCGGCCAATTGATCACGAAGTTTCATGGCCGGGATCGAAAGTTCATCTTTTTTTGATAATGGCAATACAGTGACTTTGATCGGAGCAATGTCAGGATGAAGTCCTAAGACCACGCGCACATCTTCAGTTCCAGCTTCGTCCTTAGAAACTTCTTCACGGTAAGCATCACACATGAAAGCTAAAAACAATCGATCACAACCCACGGCTGTTTCAATCACAAAAGGAATGTACTTTTCTTTTTCCGCTTCATTAAAATATTCCAAATTTTTTCCTGAAAATTTCGCGTGCTGAGTTAAATCGAAATCGGCTCGGTTATGAATGCCTTCTAATTCGGAAAATCCCATCGGAAATTTGTATTCCACATCCACCGCAGCTTTTGCATAATGGGCTAATTTGTCATGAACTTTAAAATTAAGATTTTCCTTTTTAATTCCATATTTAAGATAAAACTGAAGACGACGTTCTTTCCATTCGCTAAAATATTTTTCATCGGTTCCCGGCTTGACGAAATATTGCATTTCCATTTGTTCAAATTCACGCGTTCTAAAAATAAAATTACCCGGCGTGATTTCGTTTCGAAAAGATTTTCCGATCGCCGCTATTCCAAACGGAATTTTATAGCGGCTGGATTGCTGACAGTTTTGAAAATTCACAAAATGTCCCTGAGCCGTTTCGGGTCGTAGGTACACCACCGATCCGGTATCTTCCAGTGGACCCATATGAGTTTTAAACATCAGGTTAAAATTTCGCTCTTCGGATAAATTTTTAGACCCGCACTGCGGACATTGTTTTTTTTGCAAATAAGAATCGGTGTTATCGGCGCGAAATCGCGTTTTACATTCTTTACAATCCACCAACGGGTCTGAAAAACCGTCGACGTGCCCTGAAGCTTTCCACACCGTGGGATGCATCAGTATCGCCGCATCCAGGCCGACGATATCAGATCTTCGGGTCATGGCGTTCCACCAGGCTTTTTTCACGTTGAGCTTCATCAGCGATCCCAACGGACCATAATCCCAACAACTTCCTAATCCCCCGTAGATTTCTGAACTTTGGAAAACAAATCCCCGGCGCTTGGATAAACTCACCAAGGTATTGAGATCTTTGAGACGACGAATTTCTGGTGGATGAGTCATGTTGAGGGCTCACTTTCTTGTGGTAAAAATTTAACTGATGAGGTTCCGGACGTCATAGCACGTCGCGCCGCTTTTTGGATAAAATGGCCTTAAAAGCCGCTTCCAGAAATTCGTAGGATTTAGGATCGGTGGTTTCTAAAAGTTTTTGATAACTTTCCGTGACGCCTTTCATGTTGGCTCCTTGAGCAACGCCCAGCACACCGTGAGCCTCCCAGTCATGACCGTTGTAGATGAAAAAAATGGCTAAGTTCTTCGGCTGTGCAGCCTGGGAAAATTCTTTTTTTGCACTTTCATTTTCTGGTTCAAGAATCGTCATCTTTGCTGTCAGCAAAGGCTGCTGTATTTGAGGACTTTGCGGGGTGTCTTTGTTTCTCAGATTTAAACGCGTTGGAGCCTTTGGCTGATTCCGGCCAAAAACAAAATAGAGTAGGAACACCACCCCGAGAACGATGTTGATATACAAAAGCTGCTGGCTATTCACTGACCTTTATACTATGAGATCTACCGAGACGATGTACACACAAAAATATGGAGTATTTATGGCGACAAACCCCTTTGACCAACAAATTTCAATCCCTCTCGTAAAAAAAATCATCGTGGTGGGCTCGGGAAAAGGTGGCGTAGGGAAAAGTACCGTCTCGACGAACCTAGCTCTTAGTCTGAAAAAATACGGCACGGTGGGAATTTTGGATGCCGATATTTACGGGCCTTCGCTCCCACGCATGATGGGAGCGGTGAACCAAAAACCGCAACTGATGGAAGGCAATAAAATTCAGCCACTGGTGCGCTACGGAGTCAAAATCATGAGCATGGGATTTTTAGTCGAAGAAAGTGCGGCGATTGTTTGGCGGGGTCCTATGCTATTTAAAGCCATGGATCAATTTTTCAAAGATGTGGAATGGGGAAATTTAGATTTTCTGATTATCGATCTTCCACCGGGAACTGGCGATGTGCAATTATCAGTGGCGCAAAAAGTTAAAGTTGATGCTGCGGTGATTGTCTCAACTCCTCAAAATATATCATTAATTGATGCTAAAAAAGCCATCGATATGTTCGAAAGAACTTCTATTCCAATCGCGGGCTTAATCGAAAATATGTCCTACATGCTCAATCCCGTGAACAACGAAAAAATCCAACTCTTTCCGAAAGGAGAATTGGATTCCTATTTAAAGTCTAAAAATATTTTAAAATTTGGCGAAATTCCGTTTAACACCAACGTGTCTTTGGGCTCTGAAGCCGGCATTCCGATTGTGGAAAGTTACCCCGATTCCATCGAGGCCCAAATTTTTAATCAAATTGCCGCGCGCCTGGTTGAATTACTCAGATTGGGTTAACCAACAGCCCAAACTTTTTCCGCGGTAAACCGCTTGGGCTTTTTTAGAAATACCTAGACCTAATGTAGCCGTAACTATGTTGTCTTGAATCTTTAATCGAGGCAGTACAGGAAAATGAGATTTGAGATCGGTCTTACATTCAGCCTCAGTGCGACCAACCACAAAACGGCACGAACAGTACTCTTTCGCGGAAAAACTTCGTAGAAGGTGTGGTATGCCGAACAGCGTGCCAATTAGGCTTCGCTGATCAACACTTTGATCAGCTTCAATCAGATTATTTTCCGTACCCACCGTCTCCAATTTAAATCCACGAGAAAAAATGAATTTTTTTACTGCAGCATAAAACATTTTAGCGTTCATGTTTTTCTTATCCATGGCTAATTTCACGATCACTAGATTCTGGGATGGGCTCGCCGCCACAATCTGGCCCTGATGTCCGATCATGATCAACGCATCTAAAGGAAGATCTTTGTATTCCGACGGAAGATTTCGTCCCGGAATCGGAAGATTCGTGGTGACCTGAGTCGAATAAGCCCTGGTGGTGGAATTTCCAGTTTCGACTTTTTTCTGAACTCCGTCGGCCACCGTATTCATTAAATTAAAATACCGAGCCGGAATAATTTGTCGCCCGTTCCAAAAACCTTTGTTCACCAACAACTGTCCGACTTTTAAAAAATCCGAAGCCTTCATATAAATATAAGAAGCTCCAACGAAAGTTCCGTGAGCATCTTGTTCAAAAGTGGCCTCGATTCCCAGCGGGTTGAAAAATTTTTCCCAAGGATACTTATTGTAAACGCTTTGACTTCCAATGGCTTTTTGTAAAATCGCCAGTAATAAATTGGTATTTCCGCTGGAATAATTAAAATAATCTCCGGGCCCATTGGGGGCCAGCGGTAATGAAGCCGCATAGTTGGCAAACCCGGTTTGAACACCCTGCGAGTACATCATGTTGGTGATATCTAAATCCACCGGAAGCCCGTCGTAAACTTCTTTAAATCGAAGGCCAGAAGACATTCCTAATAAATCCATTATTCGCGCTGAACTTTTAAATTGCGGGAAATATTTTTTCACCGGATCATTTAATGAAAGAAGACCTTCAGCTTCGGCAATCCCGATCAGAATTCCAGAAATCGTCTTTCCGACTGACCACGAAAGATGTTTTGTGCTCGGCCCGTATCCACGCGCATAGTTTTGATAAATGACTTTTCCGTCTTTGTACACCAACACCACATCGGTGTTGGCTCCTTTGGTATTTTTCAACATCTGGGTAAGTTCTTGTTCAGCCGTGGTGGCGTGAGAGGTTAAGCTGATTAAAAATGAAAGCAAAATGACTGAAAATAAACTTGGAAAAAAATTCTTCATGGAAACGCTCCACCGCTTAAGGTTGATTTTTATTTACCTTAAGTGTGTAGAGTAAAACCTCTATTAACAAATTCTCCGAGGTCTAGCTCGGCTAAAACGTGATAAAGGTCTGACTATGCCCCCGCTTTTTTCGCGGTGTATTCGTTATAAGTCATAT
>JACMMZ010000030.1 GCA_014378775.1 Pseudobdellovibrionaceae bacterium | reverse complement strand
GTGGCTTTAAAAACAATCGACCATTAATATAAATTTTTTGTGCGCCATTTTGTTTTTTGAGTTTCACCGAAAGGTTTTGATCCGGTCCAACTAAATTCAGCGGCGTCATGCTGATTAATTCGTTTTTAAAAATCAACTCTGACGGTTCAGCCAGCTTTAAAGATTGGGATCCACGCTCTAAACTAAACTGATCGATGGTGGCTTTACCAGTAAGATCGGAAAATGAATTATTCTTGCTTTGAATTTCTACTCGCCCACTTAAGTTTGATTTCATTTCATAGCGCGGTAAAGCCAGTCCCATAACTGGTAAAAGCAGCAGCGGCTGAAAGTTCGTCAATTTCGCTTTGATAAAGTAAGTTTCTTTGGCCGTCAGCGGAATACGAAATTCAGTTTGAATTTGTCGCCCAAAAATCTGACCCGAGGCTTGAAAATAATTTTTATTGAGTTCAGATTCGAGCTGGGTATTTGGTAATTTTTGATTTTCGATCTGAATATTATTGAGCTGACTCTGCGTTATGATCCGAGCGTCATCTAAAGTTCCGGTGATTTTTCCGTTAATTTGAATATCGCCAGAAATATTTTTGAAAAATTGAGTTAAATGATCGATCTCGTCAGCGCGTAAACCCGAGGACGCGATACTTAAGTTAAGGCGCGGATCTTTTTGGGTGGTATCGATATGGTCACGAAGCTCGATGAAGCCGGCTGACTTGGTGACGCGGAATTGATTAAATTTCAGTTTTTTTCCATCAGATTCAAGCGCCGCATTTAATTTTGTGTAGGATTCACCGTAAAGATTTCCTTTAGTCAAAGCCGCATTAATTTTGAGATTGAGTTTCCAAAAATCAAGCGGACCATTAAAAGCCACCGTAGCCGATCCAATGCCGGTGGCATCAATCGGAAGATGCCATTTTTCTTCGATCATATCTAAGGCATCAACGATTTTTAACTTCTCAAAATTAAAGTTCCCGCGAGTTTGACTTTTAATCAGATCGACGTCGACCTGTCCGCGGTACTGGCTTTCGCCCATGATCCCTAACATTTCTTTTAGACTTATGGTTCCTGCTTGGTACGTCATCAAAGTGGACACCTGACCTAATTCAAAGCCATCAATTCCGCTATCATCAATTTTTAAATCGGCCTCAATTACGCCGAAGTTCGAATCTCCGTGGGTGGATAATTTGCCTTTGGTTTTTCCTTTAAGTTTCAGACCGGCCAAGTTGTCAAAATCTTCAAAATGAAAATTTTCGCTTTCACACGTTATGTTAAAGCCCTCTTTAAAATCGACCCGACCCTGAGCGGCGAAAGGTGATTGGTTCATCATCAGAGCGCTTCCAAAAATGAATTCATCTGAATTGATGGTGAGATCGGCATGGGCACTCAATTTTTTTACAGTGACAATATTCATGGTTTTTTTCATGTCGGAATTGATCACAAGGTTATCCGCATTGATATCTGCTTTACAATCGACCGTGAAATTTGAAAACTGGCCGGAACAGGTGGCCGTGGCTTGAAGACTTAAAGATACCGGAATTTCATTAAGATTCATTGATCCAAATAATTTTTGTAAGTCGAACTGATCTACCACTAAATCCGTTTTGAATTTATAAGGGGCCTGGTTTTCAATTTTAATTTTATTTAAAGTGGCAACGCCTGATGGGTGTTCGATTTTGACAGTATCAATATCCAAGCTGTTATCTTTGATTTTCGAGCGAAATTCACCACTGCCTAATTTGAGCGAATCAATATTAATATTATTATAGGTAAAATAAATTTCCCCATCATTTTTGTTAAATCCGTTGGTTTTTCCCGAAGTTGAGAAACTGACAAAACCCGAAGCTTGGGGAAGACGAGAATCGGTATTTTTAATGGTGTAAGCCATATTTCGTAATTCATCAAGCTTGAGCTTGGCCTTTACGGTCAATTGGACTTCGGGATAAGTCAGCATGGTTTTTATCTTATCCGTACTAAATGTAATATTAATTTGCGAATCGTTTTTTGTAATTTCCGCATTTAGTTTTTTAATCGAATTCTTATCAAAACGTGCAAACAGATTGGAATTGATCTGGGTTGAAACATTTTTTTCCGAAGTGGCGCTCAAAGTTATTTGAGGCGTCATCACTTCGAGCGATTTAACTTTGTTGGTTATTTTGAGATTGGTAATTCCAAGACCTAATTTTTTTAAAGCATGATCTAAGGATGGCGGCATATCGATTTCGAGCAAAGAATCAGCCATGTAAAGATTCTGTAGTGGAATTTCGGGCAGCAACTTAAAAATGGGTTCTAGATTTATTTCCGGAGCGGTGCCGTGGCTGGATTGAAATAATTTTTTAAAGGCGGCTTGATTGCCGTGCCATTTCAATGCATTAATTTGCAGGTATGATGCCGAAAGTTGACCGACCAATAAATTGAACGGATCAATTTGTAATTTTATATTATCGATGCTAGCGCGGTCTAAATAGTCCAATTCATTTTGAAACTGCAATTCGATTTCAAGGGCCCGCACTTGAAGTTTTAAAAGCGAAATCTCGAGCCGATTCACTTTGACCTGAACCACGCTTTGCATTTCATTGAGTTGAGGAATTTGTGATAAGGCGTAACGCATCAGTTGATCGCGGGCCCAAAAATTCCAAAGTAAAGATAAGCCCACAACGATTAAAATTGGCGGAGTCAGGAGCCACAGAGTTTGCCGCTTTCTCATGTTTGTTTCCATTCATGAAGTAAAGCTTCCGTCGAACGATAAAACGGAACGGCTCGAGAAAGGCTATTTAATAAACGTGTAGCTAAATCTTTTTGCCCTAGGCCATAGTAGGCTAGAGCTTTAAGATAAACGGCTCCATGAGTATCTTCGGGTTTGGCCTCTTTTGAATTTTCTAAAGATTCAATTAATTTAATCAGATCAAGGTAGCGCCCACAGTCATGTAAAACTTCAGCCTTGAGCCAATCCCGAGAATGAGTTTGAGGTGTCTTTTCTAAGATTTCCAGAGTCAGATCGTAAAAATCAAATTGATAGGCCAGAATACTGAGGTTGTAGAGTTGATCAGGAGTCTCGGATGCAAGTTTTTCAGCTAGGATCCGAATATTGTTTTCCAGGTCCTGTATAATTTTATTTCCATCAGCATCGCTGGCCATTTCCGCATGAGGATTTTTAGGTTTGGTTAAAGTTTTTTTCGCTTTAACTCGGAATAAAATTTCGTCGGCCTTTCTTTCTAGTTGAGCCTGTTTTAAAATCCCGACCTCAATATCACTCGGAAATAATCCACACAACTGGTCCAGCACCACTTGCTCTTGATCAGACATTTGATACAAGCGATTCTTATTGAGTTGTTCGATGAGCTTGGCTTTTAATTCTTGACGGTCTTTTTGAAAATCATTTTTTAAATTTTGGAAACGCTCTTCGATTTCTTTGGAATAGGCACGGATGATTTCTGACTGAATGGTGGTTTCCTCAGCGGGTTGAACCGAAGTGATATATTCGAAAAAAGCGGCGATTTCCTCGGAGATTTGAATATTATTTTGATGAATCACTTCAGCGATAAAACCTAAAGGAAGTCGGGCGATTTTTTTTTGCCGTAAGCATTTGGCGTAGAACTTTTTCAAAAGATCAAATCTTTTTGCTTGGACCAAGAAGTGACTGAGCCCTTGAACTTCAAGCGAACTTAAAGTTTCATTTTTTTCATACTTT
Source organism: Pseudobdellovibrionaceae bacterium (assembly GCA_014378775.1). Lineage (GTDB taxonomy): Bacteria > Bdellovibrionota > Bdellovibrionia > Bdellovibrionales > Bdellovibrionaceae > Pseudobdellovibrio. Next base: position 10,894 of record JACMMZ010000030.1, on the reverse strand, counting down.
GCAAGAAGCTCCTGACAAACATAGTCGGTGGAAGCGTTCTCTTGAAACAAATTATGAATTTCAATTTCAAGGCTGTTCATCCCTGCCAAGCCTGGTCCTCGATTCTCGTTGAAGTTCTAGTTGAGTTTAATTTTAAAATTATTTTTGGCTTACGCGTTCGACGTAAGCCCCTTCGCTGGTATCTATTCTTAAAATATCACCTTCGTTGATGTGAAGTGGAACATTCACAACCAAACCCGATTCCATAGTAGCCGGTTTCGTAGCTCCAGAAACGCGATCGCCTTTGATGCCTGGATCCGTTTGAGCCACTTTCAAATTGACCGCGTTGGGAACATCCACGTTGACCGCTTTTCCATTATACATGGTGATGACGACAACTAAATTTTCGCATAAATAATCTTTAGTTTCACCAATTTCGTGATCCATCATTGACATTTGCTCAAACGAAGTTTGATTCATAAAGTTGTAACCATTTTCGTCTTTGTATAAAAAAGTCATCTCGAAATTTTCTACATCCGGAACTTCGAATTTTTCACCAGACTTAAAGGTGCGTTCTAAATTTTGACCCGTTAACAACGAACGCATTTTTGTTCTTGAGAACTGATTGCCTTTTCCTGGCTTGACGTGCTGAAAATCAACGATCACATAGGGTTGGCCTTCAACCATGAGCTTGAGCCCTTTTTTAAAGTCTGCTGTTTCGTACATACATTCTCCGATATAGATTATTTTTTATGAGCTTTAGTGTAAGACAACGAGTATCATCACACAAGCGGACTTATCTGAGATTCTTGTATTCTGCGCAGCAATAATTCCAGAGCTTTTTGTTTTTTTTCCACGATTAAACTCTGTCTGGCCTGTGAAGTATGTGCTGCTTCTTTTGGGCGCAGTTTTTCGACTTTTTCGAACTGGGAAAGTTTTAAAAGTCGCGATTGAATCTCGTTCACGTGATGGGTTTGCTCACCAAATTCGGCCTGACATTCACGTAAAAGTTTAAGCGCTTTCTGGTAATCTTGACGAACAACGAAGGCGTCCACTAAAGACAAAATGCGTTCTAATTGTGGACTTATTTTCGTCGAGGCCTCAGGCGTGCCGATTTCGTTAGAATCAGAAATCGGATCAATGCTTACTTTGACCGCCGAGATTTGGTGGATGGTTTTTATCTCAAATAAATCATCATCATATTCGTCAGCGGTCAGCGCTTCTAATCGAATAATCGATTTACGCACGCCCAGATTTCGGGGGTTGTGGAGCATAACTTGTTTAAAATCATGTAAAGCCAATTTTGGCTTTTGGATTTTAAGATAGATTTGAGCGCGAAGCAAATAGCAGGTCCAGTTGTTCGGAGCTTTTTGCAGACAAATATTAAACTGCTCAAGAGCATTTTGATCATCGTTTTTAAGTTGATAAACCCGCCCTAAAAGCATGTGACCGCTGACCGATTTAGGATGGTATTTCAGACTGCGCAAAAGTAAATTTTCCGCATCTTCGATCAAATTTTGAGCAAGATAAAGATCAGCCAGTTGAGCAAAAGACAAAGACTTTGGATTTGATTGCAATTCAATTTGTAGCGATTCAATTTTATTGATTAATGATTCGCGTTTTTTGAGATCGCTGTCGTCGTTGTTCTGTGTCATCTTACCCAAGATCATGGCATTGTATTGACTGAATGAAAAGCACCTTATTCAATAAACTTGAGGAAAATTTTAATTATGATCATACTCGGCATTGATCCCGGCTCAAGATTTTTAGGCTTTGGTGTGATCTCCTCAGATAAAGGAATTTTAAAACCGTTAGAGTACGGTGTTTTAAAATTCGATGCCGACGAAAACTTATCCCAAAGGTTATTAGAAATTGGTCAAGGTGTACGCGAATTGTTTCAAGAATATAAACCTCAGCATGTTTCCATTGAGAAAATATTTTTAGGCAAAAATGCCGACAGCGCATTTAAATTAGGTCATGCTCGGGGTGTAGTCATTTATGAAGCGCTGTTGGAAAAAATAGAAGTCTTTGAGTACGCCACTCGCGTCGTCAAGAAAGGGATCACCGGCAATGGGGGATCAGATAAAGAGCATGTTCGAGCGGTGGTTCAAAATATATTGAAGATCCCCCCGATCAAGTCGTTGGATGCCTCTGATGCGCTGGCGTTGGCCTGTTTTCATTCGACACAGTTGCGATTACAGAGTATGAAAAAGATGTCTCAAGCGGCAGCGAATAAAAAACTGGGGAAGTGAATTATGATCGGTTACTTGAACGGAGTCGTTTTTGATGTCGGCACCGAGCATGTTATTTTAAATGTTTCCGGCGTCGGGTATGAAATTGCGACGACTCAACAAACTTTAAAAGATGCGCAAATGCTGATGGGACAAGAAATTTCATTTTGGATTTATACTCACGTTCGAGAAGATGCGATGAATCTGTTCGGTTTTTTAACTCAGCCTGAAAAGGAATTTTACACGCAGCTTTTAAAAGTGAACGGCATCGGCCCTAAATCGGCTCTCAATGTTTTATCCGGAGCAGCTTACCAGCAAATACAAAAATGGATCGAAGAGGGCGACGCCAAAGCGCTATCGAATCTTCCAAAAATTGGTAAAAAAACCGCCGAACAAATTGTACTGACGCTTCAAGGAAAACTGGTGCTGATTGATCAAAAACCAGGATCTAAAAATAAAAACGTGCGATCTGAAAATCATCGCCAAATCGTTTCGGCCTTGGTCAATCTGGGATTTAAATCGCTTTTAGTCGATGAATTTATTTCCACCGTGGATGTTAAAGCCACCATTGAAGAAGGCGTTCGGTTAGGCCTTCAGAAATTATCCGGCCAGAAGATGGGTTCACTATGACTCGAATTTTAGAATCGGCCCAGCAAGAAGCAGAAGTTAAGTGGGAAAATAAATTACGTCCCTTAACCTTCGAAGAATTTCCGGGGCAGCACGAAGTTAAAGAAAAATTAAAAGTTTTTGTGCAGGCAGCAAAAAATCGCAACGAGCCGTTGGATCATACTTTACTGTTCGGTCCACCAGGATTGGGAAAAACTACTCTGGCGCAAATTATCGCGAATGAACTCAAAGCGGAAATCAAAATCACATCGGCTCCGGCCATTGATAAAAAAGGCGATCTGGCGGCTATCCTAACTAGTCTCAAACCATTTTCGATTTTATTTATCGACGAAATTCACCGGCTGAATCGAACCATCGAAGAATATCTTTATACGGCCATGGAAGATTACTATATCGACATAGTAACAGGGGAAGGCCTGGGGGCCATGTCGATGAAATTTCAATTGGCTCCGTTTACTTTGATCGGCGCCACCACACGTGCGGGATTACTGGATAATCCTTTTCGGGATCGTTTCGGTATCCAAGAGCGCCTTCAATTTTACAAACAAGATGACCTCCAAACAATTGTCACGCGTTCCGCTCAAATACTCGGTTTAAAAATGGGACCTGAAGGCGCTATCGAAATCGCCAGACGAGCACGCGGAACTCCTCGCGTCGCAAATCGCTTATTAAAACGTGTGCGTGATTACGCTGAAGTCAAAGGCGACGGAACTATTGATCACAAAATTGCCATTTATGCTTTAGATCAACTCGGTGTAGATAAACACGGGCTGGATGATATGGACCGTCGTATATTAAAATTGATGGCAGAAAAATATGACGGAGGACCGGTGGGAATTGATACCATTGCTTCAGCCTTAGCCGAAGATCGTGAAACATTAGAAGAAGTCTATGAACCTTATTTGATTCAAGAAGGCTTCATTCAAAAAACGCCACGCGGACGTATGTTGACTCAGTATTCAAAACAAATTTCGCTTCTTTAAAAATAAGGATTAAAATGTTTTTCCAGAAAACAGTTCGAAATACCATTGAAGTTAAAGGAATCGGAATCCATTCCGGAGAACCGTGTACTTTAAAATTTCGACCGGCACCGGCTAATACCGGAGTTTACTTTATTCGTGCGGATCTTCCTGGGCGTCCTTTTTTAAAAGTGTCCTTAGCTAATGTGCAAGCGGTGAGTTATCAAACCGTTTTGGGTGGGGAACTTTTTAAAGTCGCCACCATTGAACACTGTGTATCAGCTTTGTCGGCATTACGGGTGGACAATGTTTATATCGAACTCGATGGCCCCGAAATTCCGATTTGTGATGGCAGCGCTTTAGCTTTTACCGAAGCCTTGTTTAAAATAGAATTAGTGGAACTCGATCAGCCTCGGAAATACTGTTACATTACCGAACCGATTAGTTACACCGAAGGTGACAAAAACGCTTACGTTTTGCCGTATCATGGATTACGTGTTGGCGTTAGCATTGAATTTTCTCATGATGTTATTGGAAAACAAAGTTTAGATATGGAAATTACCGAACAATCTTTTTTACGTGAAATTGCTCCGGCTCGGACTTTTGGATTTTTAAAAGAGGCCCAAGCATTGAAAGCGGCTGGGCTGGCCAAAGGTGGGGGAATGGATAACTGTATCGTATTAGATGATCATGCAGTGATGAATCCGGAAGGCCTGCGGTTTAAAGATGAATTTGTTCGGCATAAAATTCTGGATGCACTTGGAGATCTGGTGACACTTGAAATGCCACTGATGGGGCACGTGGTGCTGCATAAAGCGGGTCACGACATCATGAATAAATTAGTTAAAAAAATTATCAACTCACCGCAGTCCTATAAATTTGTCGAACTCGGGGCCGACGTCTCCAGTGAGGCGAAAAAATTTGCCAACTGGTCTATTCCAGAATAGAATTATGCTTCAAAAATATATAGTTATTTCCTCAGGAGGAATTTGTGATTATCGGAGTACCTAAAGAAATTAAAATCAGTGAAAATCGCGTCGGCATGACCGAAGCCGGTGTCAAACAACTCGTTAAAGAAGGTCACACTCTGATTGTTGAAAAAGACGCAGGCGTTGGCAGCGGTATCACAAATGATCAGTACGAAAAAGCCGGCGCAAAAATCATCGACACTAAAAAAGAAGTGTATGCAAAAGCCGAGATGATCATGAAAGTGAAAGAGCCACTTCCGCCCGAATACGAACTGCTGCGCGAAAATCAAATACTTTACACGTATCTTCATTTAGCGGCAGAACCGACATTAACTAAAGTGCTAGCTGAAAGAAAAGTAAAATCAATTGCGTATGAAACCATTCAATTAGAAAATGGATCTTTGCCTTTATTAACTCCGATGTCTGAAGTCGCGGGGCGCATGGCGACGCAAGTAGGGGCTTTTTATTTACAAAAAGATCATGGCGGAAAAGGAATTTTACTGGGCGGGGTCACCGGAGTTATGCCCGGTAAAGTCACCATCATCGGTGGTGGAGTCGTCGGAACAAACGCGGCGAAAATGGCAGTTGGACTGGGCGCGCAGGTCACTATTTTAGATGTCAGCACGGCAAGATTAGAATACTTAGATGATATTTTCCAGGGTCGTTGTCAGACGCTTTACTCGAACGCAAAAAATATCGAAGAATCTGTTATAGGTTCTGATCTCGTTGTAGGTGGCGTATTGATCACCGGTCACAAGGCCCCAACATTAGTCACAAAAGATATGATTTCTCAGATGACCAAAGGTTCTGTGGTTGTTGACGTAGCGGTGGATCAGGGTGGATGTATTGAAACTTGTCGTCCAACTTCTCACACTGAACCGACGTTTGAAGTAGACGGTGTGATTCATTACTGCGTGCCGAATATGCCAGGCGTGGTTCCACGGACCTCAACTTATGCTTTAACCAACGTCACTTTGAAATATGCTTCGATGATCGCGGCCATGGGTGTGGAAGATGCTGTTGCAAAAAATAAAGCCTTGATGAAAGGGCTTAATGTTTACAATGGTTATGTTTGCTACGAACCCGTCGCGCGCGATTTGAATATGGAATACCGTCCGTATAAAATCTAAAACTCAGAGGGACTTGCCGGAGATTGTAAAAATCACCTGGCTTTCATTTGACATATTGCGACATAGCACTCTTTCGTGTATAGGTAATGCCTTACGGGGGAAACACAATGCCAAATACGCCATCTATCCATGGGATAGCAGGAATGCCTGCTGACGAAAAAAACATAGAAATCAAAAAGAAAGCAGCTAAACAAATCGATGATTTAGATCACGATGAAGATGCTGATTTCACATCAGACGAAAAATCCGCACCAATCGATCGTTTCGGTGATGATAATGATGAATTCGCACTTCAAGCTTTAGATGTGAACCCGGTCGTCGGAAACTACAACGAAGAAGAAGAAGATTTTAACTTTGATGCGGTAGAAAATATTCTGGAATTACCGGAAACGGAATTTCCTCGTTTCACTTTAGCTAAAAATAAAGCGCGCTTCTTACGTATGGTTTCTTGGTACCGTCAAAAAGAAGAGTGGATTGAAGTCGCTCCGCTATCGGGAGTAACGAAATTATTTAAACAGCAAACCAAAGAACTTGAAGGCATTCGTTCCAGTAAAATGGATTACGAAATGGAATTAGAGACGGGTACTTTAACCCCTTCTCAAAGATCATATCGTAAAGACGAATTAAAAATGTGCCGCGTTCAGGAAAAAATGGCCGTGCACTTGATTTCAAAATTACAGTTGAAAATTAAATCAGGCCGCAGATAGCCTAACCAGCTCATCTTGCTTTAAAGCTTGAATCGAAGTCAAAAAAAACGCAGCATGGAATCATGTTGCGTTTTTTATTTTTAGTTACTTTTCTGTCATTTTCCGCGGTGAAAGCCGAAGATCTGACTTTCGCCGACAAACATATTTATCCTGTTTTTGAAAAAGCTACCGATCTACATTCGGGGATTACTTTTCTTTCTGGAGCATTAGCCTCGGTCCTTGCGCGGACTCAAGATGATTATACACGAAGTGAATGGCGACAAACTTCAAGAATCAATCAAAGCGACGCAAATATCGGGGATGTGATCGGGACGGGAGCGGCCTCGGCCTTGATTATCGGTGGTCAGTATATTTGGGATCCAAATGAATCCAATTACCAATCACATTTACGTGGATTTGTTTATGGTGGTCTTTCTATTTACGTTTTGAAAACGGCCTTCGGTCGAAATCGTCCCGGTAACAGTGACAGTCATCAATCTTTTCCATCAGGGCATACCGCGATTAGTTTTATGACAGCCACGCATTTAATGTATGCCAATGGATGGAAAGCAGCAATCATTGCTTATCCGGTCGCAACCTTTGTAGGAATCACGCGCCTTCATGATGATGCTCATTGGTTTTCTGATACAGTGGCCGGTGCCTTTTTAGGTTATTTTGTAGGACGAGCGACCTATTATGAATCACCTGTTAGCTCTGTTTATCAATTTCAAATGGTTCCGATCGCTCAACATGATCTAACCGGTGTCTCATTTTACGTTTCATACTGAGACGGCTGAACTGTTTCAGATTGGTGCGAATTCCGTTTTATCTTATCCAAAGTCTAGAATAATCGAATAAATAGTTTATTTTTGAGTCACCCCTCAAGCTTTTTTGTTTCTTACCGATACATTCATTGTGAGTCATGTGATTCATTTTAACAGTTCGAGAACCCGCGAACAGGAGGAGACCTAATGGCTAGATCATTTGTGTACATCGTCTCAGAAAATCCTGAAATGGTGGATAAAGTAAAGCAATCTTGCGAAGGCCAAGATGTTAACTTTTTCACATATTCAGGCGCGCAATGGAAAGAAGGAATGGACAACCCATTTTTTCGCTCACAGTTAGTTAATGGCGTTCCGTCTTTATCGACCGGACATCAACCATTACAACCGACTCAAGCATTACAATCCAGTAATGTGGTGAATTTTCCATTCCAGCAGCAGACAGAAAAAGTGCAAAAAATGGAAGATATGGAAGCTCAAGCTATTGAAGCCGCTATCCATCAGTATAAAGGCAATTTAACCGAAGCAGCTAAGGCTTTAGGTATCGGCCGAGCTACTTTGTATCGTAAAGTAAAACAGTTTCACATCGACCCCTCCCAGGCTCGACGTCGTAAACTCGTCGCTGCTTAATCGCAGTCGAGTCCTACGACTTTGGTATTGAAATAGATTTTATATATGAACGAGTGTTGCGATGAATAAAAAAACATTGTGATGCTCGTTTTTTATTTTATGTAATAGCTTTCATGTGTCATACTTAGATAATGAAAATAATTTTATCTTTAGTAGCCATTGTTGCCACAGCTTTTTTAACTCATCATTTTTTTATATCTCGGCTTGATAATTCAGACCGTGAAGTAGCCGCCTTTTCCGAAAGAAATAATGCCGGTCAAATCAAGTGGGAGCACCAAGTAGCCGGTGAATTAGCCTCAAACAAAGATAAAATTCAAGCTTCGGTTAAGCCGAATTGGCAAGACCAACTCGCTTACGAATTTTTTAAGGGTCAATACGACATCAGTGCCGAATCCGGTCAAATTCAAAAAATTTCACTGCAAAAATCAGCGGACGGGGTGACTTTTTCCGCAGATCAATTTATGGAAAAATTTGGTCATCAAATAAAAAATTATTCTACGTATAAGAAAAATCAAACCGATGGAAAGACCGAAATTATCGATTTATTTGATAATTCGGGATTGTTAGCAGGATCCTTCCATATTATCCGTAATGACGACGGCCGCGTGGTTGAGTTCGTGGTTAAGTAAATTTGCGCGAAGCTTAACTCACCTTAACTTTAGCTTCAACCGACAAACGAAGTTCTAGGGCATCAAGAATCTTAAAAAAAGTATCTAACCGTGGATTGCCGCCTTCAGATAGGACGCGGTACAGATTTTCGCGATTAAGATCCGCAGACTGAGCAAAATTTTTAAATCCACGCGCTTCCGCAACCATTCTAATCGCCGATAGAATAACAGATGGCATATCACCATTGTCTTCAAAATTAGCTTTAATAAACTCAATCTGCGCGGTTTCATCGCCTTTGAGTGACTCAACGAGATCGTCTTCAAAAGACACGGATGCTTTATTGATTTTACTCATTTTGATTTCTCCTTAAATAATCGCTCCAATACTCATGAGCCGTTTTAATATCTTTATCCTGTGAAGACTTATCGCCGCCAGTCAACAGAACGACGAGTTTATCGCCATCTAATGCGTAATAAACTCGATAGCCGCCGCCAAACGTAAGTCTTAGCTCCATAACGCCGCTACCAACGGATTTGGTGTCGCCAAAATTACCGAATTGAATCCGTAGTATCCTAGCATTAATTCTGGCGACCGTAGCTTTATCGCGGAGAAAACTGAGCCATTCCGTGAATGGTCGCGCTCCGTGATCAGTTTCATAAATGGCGATGATTCTACTTTTTGCGTCCACTATCATAATGTAGCTTATTAGCTACATTATGTCAATAACCTTCTAGCATGCATTTTGATAATTATTACCTGTCAAAAATCCTGACATCTATGTTTTCAAAATTGAAACGTGTAGAGTGCGATTACTTTAAATTAATCAATTAAACAACGCATAGGATTTTTATGAAAAATCAATTAACTGTATTTTTTGCCCTGGTTATTATGTCATCGACTGTATTTGCTCAAAACACTTCAACCACAAAAATGACGGAGACCAACAGCGTTTCGAGCCAAGGGATTCGTTTTGGTGTAGTTAAATCCACTCTTGATGCCAGCTCTGAGTCTTCGAGTAAAGGCAGTGCGAAACAACAAAACTCAACAAAAGTTGATGAAACCTATGGTTTAAGTATGGGGTACGCAAGTCTTCCTCTAGAATCAATTGGCTGGACAGCTAACGTAACTTTTTTGCGGCTTACAATAGGCAATAGTGTCGCAGACATAGCCCGTATAGATGGGAATTTAGCGTATGCCTTCAATAAATATATTCATCTTAAAGGGGGACTTAATGGCAGCAAATTCACCAGAGGTGATTCGGTTGTTGAGCTCGATGCGGGCCTTGGGGGCCAATTAAGCTTAGGACTCCAATTCGATCAGAATTTCGGATTAGACGTAGGCTACACTGAGTTACATCAAAGCGGACAGATAGATACTGGCTTTTCGAACTTAAAAGTCGAAACAAAGCTTTCTGGTTTAGAAGTTGGGCTTCACGCTACTTTTTAGATTGAGATGTTTTGTAAGATTTCCCTGTCAAAAATCCTGACAGTTTCTATTCACCGGTAAATGTAATATAACCATTTTATTCAATAACTAAAACGGGAGTTTTAAATGAAAAGCATGATTTTGACCGCAGTCTTATTAGTTGGTTTCTCCGTGTCGGCCCAGTCGGTTTGTCAGGTTTCATCTGATACCGCACAAAGCATCGATTCAATCAATAATTCAAACATGATGGCTAAGCCGAAAGCGAATGTGATTCGCGCCATGGTAGGGGCGGATGAGTGCGTTGCTCAGTACCTCCAAAATAGTGATGCGGCTTTATTAGCTCGTGCGATCATTGATTTAAAGGGTGTTTCGGCGGTGCAAATTTTAACGAACTACGTGGATCAAGCTGAAGCGAAATTACGAAGTTTAGATTTAAAAACCTGCCAGCCAGCTTCAGAAACAGTTGAGAAAGTCGAACAAATCGCTCGTTTACGATTGCATGCAAAAGCGCGCTACGTGACGATTAAGGGATTGTTAGGTGATGATGAATGTTTGTCTGCTGAATTAAGCCCAACTCAAATCAAAGTTTTGTCTCAAAGAATCACGTTTGAAACAGCTGATTCTTTAGCGATTCAGTCCATGATCAGTGAAGCTTTAGCTCTGTAAATTTTCGCTTAAAAAGTAGAGAATTCCAAAAACCTCATCCCTAACAGATGGGGTTTTTCAATTTTAATCCCTTTAAAATCCTGACCTCGACTAGACTTATCAAATATCAAAATGAGCCGATAAGTAGTCATGGTATATATCAATCTCAGTGAAGATGTTCATTTGGAAACGGCGACCGAGACGCATCGGGCTTCCGCATTTT
>JACMMZ010000213.1 GCA_014378775.1 Pseudobdellovibrionaceae bacterium | reverse complement strand
TTCTTACATGAAGCCACGCAAGCTCCACAACCTATACAGGCTGCGGACATAAACGCCTCGTCTGCATCCGTTTTTGGAATCGGAACGGCATTGGCATCAGGAGCCGCACCCGTGTTTGAGAAAATGTATCCGCCCGCTTTAATAATGCGATCAAACGCAGAGCGATCAATCATCAAATCTTTGATCAGCGGAAAAGCGGTTGCGCGAAAAGGTTCCAAAGTTAAAGTTTGTCCGTGATTGAAATTTCTCATGTGCAGTTGACAAACGGTTGTTCCTTTTTGAGGTCCGTGCGCGTTCCCATCAATCATAAAACCACAAGATCCACAGATCCCTTCACGGCAGTCATGATCGAACACGATAGGCTCATCACCTTTTTTGATTAAAGTTTCGTTAACTGCATCTATCATTTCTAAGAACGAATCGTCTGGAGAGATCTGATTGGCCTCATAGGTGACGAACTGGCCTGTTTCGTTTTTGCTTTTTTGGCGCCAAACTTTTAATTTCAAATCGATATTTTTTTTATTTGAGTTTTCAGACATATTTTATCCTTTTTCTCTATTTGTAAGACCGTGTTGCAAGATGAACGTTTTCAAATTTCAATTCTTCTTGATGACGGGATTGTTCTTTATCTGCCGATCCATTCCATTCCCAAGCCGCCACGTGACAGAACTTTTCATCGTCTCGTTTGGCTTCGCCATCAACTTGATGTTCTTCGCGAAAATGTCCTCCACAAGATTCTTCACGCACTAAAGCATCTCGACACATCAGTTCGCCAAGTCCGATGAAATCGGCCACACGTCCGGCTTTTTCGAGCTCTTGATTAACGCCATTTGCTTCGCCAGGAACAAGGACTGCATTGTTGAATACATCGCGAAGTTTTTTAATATCACTGATAGCTTGAACTAAACCTTCGCTCGTTCGAGACATCCCACATTTTTCCCACATAATAAGACCGAGTTCTTTATGAATGCTTTCGACCGTGCGATTACCTTTAGTTTTCAAAACGGTGGTAATGTTTTTCTCGGCTTCATCAGTGGCATTTCTAAAGGCCTCGTGAGTCACTTGAACTTTTTCTAATTTATTGCCGGCAATGTAATTTCCAATAGTGTACGGTAAAACAAAATATCCATCTGCTAAACCTTGCATCAAGGCGGAAGCTCCTAAGCGATTAGCTCCGTGATCAGAAAAATTCGCTTCACCAGCGACAAATAATCCAGGAACAGTCGATTCTAAATTATAATCAACCCATAATCCACCCATAGTGTAATGCGGAGCTGGATAAATTTTCATCGGTTGTTTGTAAGGATTTTCACCGGTGATTTTATCATACATCTGAAATAAATTTCCGTAGCGTTCCGAAATTTTATCTTCACCCAGTCGTTTAATGCTTTCATCAAAATCAAGATAAACTGCTTGTTCACCTTGAACGCCGTATCCACGGTCGATCAAAAATTTGGCCTGACGAGAAGCAATATCCCGCGGCGCTAAATTACCAAAACTTGGATAAATGCGCTCCAGATAATAGTCTCGTTCGTTTTCCGGAATCTGAGCGGCAGGACGTTTATCATCTTTTGTTTTTGAAACCCATATTCGTCCGTCGTTACGAAGTGATTCGGACATCAGCGTTAATTTAGACTGTGATGTTCCATGAACCGGAATACAAGTTGGATGAATTTGCGTGTAACAAGGATTTGCAAAAAAAGCTCCGCGCTTGTGTGCTTTCCAGTTGGCCGTAACTGAACAGGCCATTGCATTTGTCGAAAGATAAAAAACGTTTGAATATCCACCCGATGCGATAACCACAGCGTCTGCTTCATGCGATTCGATTTCGCCGGTGTTTAAATTACGCACGATAATTCCACGCGTTTTTCCGTCGATGATAATAATGTCGAGCATTTCACGGCGATTATAAAGTTCGACATTTCCGCCGTCGACTTGTCTCATCATGCCTGAATAGGCTCCGAGCAAAAGCTGCTGTCCGGTTTGTCCGCGCGCATAGAAAGTTCGAGAAACCTGAGCGCCACCAAAAGAACGATTCGAAAGTAATCCACCATATTCGCGCGCCAGCGGAACGCCTTGAGCAACCGCTTGATCAATAATATTAACTGAAAGTTCTGCTAGTCGGTGAACGTTGGCTTCACGAGCACGGAAATCTCCGCCTTTTACGGTGTCATAGAAAAGACGTTGAACCGAATCACCATCATTTTGATAATTTTTTGCGGCATTAATTCCGCCTTGGGCTGCGACCGAGTGAGCACGCCTCGGAGATTCGTGCGTACAAAAGGATTTTACTTTGTATCCAAGTTCGCCGAGCGAAGCTGCGGCCGAAGCGCCAGCTAATCCCGTACCCACAACAATGACACTATGTTTTCTTTTGTTGGATGGATTGACCAGCTTCATATTAAATTTGTGATTGGTCCATTTAGAATCAATCGCGCCACTTGGGATTTTGCTGTCTAATTTATTTGATGACATAATTATTCCTTAATCCTAATGAATGAAATAAACATATAAAGGTTGAGAGATAAATCCACCCACAACAACCGCCGCATAAGCCCACGCGAACACTCGTAAGTTGTGTTGCATTTTTCTCTCTAAAATGCCGAAAGATTGAAAAATGGAATGGGCGCCATGGCTGAGATGAAACATCATGATCACAAGTGCTACACAGTACCACGCCGCGTATTCAGGACGATGGAATAATTCAATAACGAGACGATGAAGATCGCGCATCGGAACTCCTCCTACAGTCGTTTCGTAATAAGTCCCGTATTTAAAAGTAATTAAATGTAAAATGATAAAGGCCAGCAAAACAGACCCCTGCAGCGCCATCGTTCTCGAGGCGAAGCGAGCGCCTTTTTCTCCGTTAGGCTCAATGGCGTAGCGCAAATTTCTAGAGCTTCTGTTTTTGAGCGTTAATGAAATTGCGGTAATAACGTGAACAATCAAAGCCGTAAGAATCGTAGCCTCAGCAGTATAGAGCAGAATTTTATTTGAAACGATCGCGTGTCCATAAGCGTTGAACGTGTCCGCACCGGCAAAAAGCAGCATGTTGCCGGCCATATGACCGAAAATAAACCCCATCCAGACTAAACCTGTGAGCCCCATTAAGTACTTGCGACCAACTGTTGATTTAAAAAAATCTAACATAGCTCCACCTTTAATTTTTTGTATATTTTGATTCTAGTCTGTAGTAGGTTTAAAGTCACTTTTTAAAGAGGTTTGCATGAAAATTTTTGTATGCGTAAAACAGGTTCCGGATACGGAAACTAAAATCAAAATTTTACCAGATCAATCCGGCATCGATTTGACTGGAATTAAATGGGTTATGAATCCTTATGACGAAAACGCCGTCGAAGAAGCCATTAAGTTCAAAGAAAAAAATGTCGGCGCTCAAGTTTGGGCTATCACCGCTGGACCCAAAGCCCGCGCGACAGAAGTCCTGCGAACAGCATTAGCCATGGGGGCGGACGAAGCGATCGTTGTGAATACTCAGGACAATATCGATTCACTCTCGACCGCTCACGCGCTAGCAGATGCCATTAAATCAGAGGGTGGAGCTCATATTATTTTCTCTGGCAGAATGGCCATTGATGATAATCAATCATCCGTACCGCAAATGATTGCCGAGTTTTTATCTATTCCACACACAACCGTTGTTTCAAAATTTGAATCGACTGCAGAAAATATCACGGTTGAACGTGATGTTGAGGGTGGAGCTAAAGAAATTGTACAGATGATGACGCCGGCACTGGTTGCAGCAAACAAAGGTCTTAATATGCCTAGGTATGCAAGCCTTCCGGGAATCATGAAAGCCAAGAAAAAAGTTATTAAAGAAATTGAAGCCGCGGCCAACACTTCTCAAGTTAAGTTTTCCAGATTTTCGTTTCCAGCCGACAAAGCTCCGGTTAAATTACTTACAGGCGATGCCGCCCACCAAACTCAGGAACTCATCAAACTTCTTCGCGATGAAGCGAAGGTTTTATAAGGAATATTATGTCAAAAATTTTAGTCTTCGCTGAATTTCAAAATAATAAATTAAAACGTAGCTCTCAAGAATTATTACAATTCGCGGCCA
>JACMMZ010000212.1 GCA_014378775.1 Pseudobdellovibrionaceae bacterium | reverse complement strand
GGACTTTTATCAAAAAGCACTCGATGAGATTATTAAGATTCACACCACCGCAACTGAAGGATCGAACCCAAAACTGAAACTGGATCTACCAAAAACCATCGAATTCGATGTGGCCAAGTTTATGTGGGAAATGAATTACGCTAAGACTCATCTGATCAATGGAATTTTAAAATGTAAACTCAGTGATTCCGTGAATAGCGAACTTGATACTGTATTTAATGATTTTTGTACCAAGCTGCACCTAGAGCCTAAAGTGGTTTGTCACCGTGATTACCATTCTCGAAATTTAATGATCAAGCTAGATCAAGTTTACGTGATCGATTTCCAAGATGCACGCATGGGTCCGATCCAGTATGATCTAGTCAGTTTACTTAAAGATTCCTATGTTGATATTTCTGATAAATATGCCGGCAAAATGCTAAAATATTATTTTGAGCACACCAATCTGGTGAAACAAAACGAACAAAGCCTAGATCACTTTAATCACATTTATGAAATGCAATCGATTCAACGATGTCTGAAAGCCTGCGGAAGTTTCGCCAGCTTCATGAATACGCGTGAAGATAAAAGATATTTGAAATACTTACCCGCGACTTTAAAGCGCGTGATGCGGTCATTGGGAAATTTCCCGGAATACAAAGTTCTTAATGATATTCTGATTGATTCCGGCGCATTAGAAAAAAATTATGCCCAAATGTAATATCATGATGTTTTCCGCAGGACTGGGAACTCGGTTAAGACCCTACACTCAAGCATATCCCAAGCCGGTTATACCACTGATGGATATCCCTTTAGGTTATTATTTATTTCCTTATCTGCAAAAGCTATCTGTGGATAATTTTGTGGTTAACACCTTTCATCTACCGCATCAAATTCATCAGCTCTATAAAAATTTGGATTCAAAAATTAAGTTCTCGGATGAGGTCGATTTTATTAAAGGAAGTGGCGGCGGCTTAAAACAAGCAGAAAATTTATTTGGACTTCATCCCGATACTATTTTGGTTTGTAATTCGGACGAAGTCCTTTTCACCAAGCAAGAAAATTTTTTACAAAAGGCTTTAGAGCATCATCAATCAAATCATGCTTTTGCGACATTGATAGTGATGAAACATCCTGATGCGGGAACCAAGTTTGGTGCCATTTGGACCGATAACCAGGGAAATGTTGTTCATATTGGAAAAGAAGCTCCGAAAATAAAAGCTGAGCCCTGGCATTTCGTGGGACTACAGTTTTTATCACCAAAAATATTTTCAAAAATTACGTTAGGCATAGAATCAAATATTTTTTACGACGTTTTGATTCATCATCTCAAAACAGAGCGGGTGCAAATTTATCCCATTGAAACGGATTGGTATGAAACCGGAAATGTGATTGATTACGGTAAAGCTAAACATGACATTATTCAAAAATTAAAAATTGAAACCCATTATCAAAATCATTTCAAATCCCTCACGCAACTTCCGAAATTACCGGGGTCGAAGATCGGTGATTTGACCTAATATAACTCTTTTGCTGGCTCCGGTTGATAAAACTAAATTCGAAGGAATACTCCAAACCCGACAAGCGGCCAGTAGCGCAAAGGCTGCGCCTTCCACGCTTTCGCTGGGCCATCCTAAGCTTTCAATGGTCACAATTTTACTGCTGGCCAGTTCATCTTGTAAGCGCTTCATCATGTAATTATTTTTGGCTCCTCCACCGCAGAAAATAATTTCTGACGGATAGGGTTTGCAAAAGCGTTGATAACTTTTAGCAATACTTTGCACGGTTAATTCAGTCAAAGTCGCCAGTCGATCATTGACCGGAAGCGAAGTCAGTTCATTTTGAAAAGAAGCATAAAAATCTTTTCCAAATTGTTCACGGCCACAACTTTTTGGTGGGGCATCACTAAAATATTTAAAATTAAGCATCTTAATCAATAATTCAGTATTTACTTTTCCACGACTGGCAAACACGCCGTTTTCATCAAAATTACGTTTTCCGTTGGTGTAGCGACGAATTTCTTCATCAATCAACATATTCGCCGGCCCCGTATCGAATGCCAGCGACAACTTCGAATTTCTAATAAGACTCAGATTACTAATTCCACCCAAATTGTGAATACTAACGGTTTTATTTTTCTTACCAAAAACCACCTGATGAAAAAACGGCGCCAGCGGAGCCCCGTGACCACCAGCCGCAATATCACCAGCCCGAAAATTGGAAACCACCGGTTTTTTTGAAAGAATAGATAAATAACTCGGTTCACCAATTTGCAAAGTCGATTTTTTACCTTCGTGAAAAACCGTTTGTCCATGCAGGCCGATCAAATCAACTTTCTTCAATTTTGATTTTAATTCAGAATAACAATCAGCATAAAATTTTCCAAGTTCATGATCAATTGCTGACAATGAATAAACGGTTTTTTCATTTTGCGCACAGGCCAAAAGTTTTTTCTTTAAATCACCGGGAAAGCGGAAGGACTGCATCCCGACGTATTCGCATTTTAGATTTTTCTTAGAAATTTTTATTTTAACAAAATCAGCTCCGTCTAAACTGGTGCCGCTCATGATGCCTAAGACGTTTAATTTATTCATATCTTTAGGCTAATGGATGTCGGGTTAACTTTCAAGTTGGCCCCGACTAAAAATCATTGCTCTAAAAAGATATTTTGTTTTTGTTTAAGGATATAACGACGATTAATCATCTTAAACACATCATCACCTTCAGCACCGATCTTTTCGCCTTGGTAATCCTTCGTTAAACCTTCAGCCGAAGCCGGTGTCCGTGCGACTTCCTGGGCTGGACCGTATTCATCTTTTTTCGATTTCATTTCTGACACTGCGGGGCTGCTGCCAGCGCCACCCGAAGGGGAGTAAGATTTTACGT
>JACMMZ010000211.1 GCA_014378775.1 Pseudobdellovibrionaceae bacterium | reverse complement strand
TAAACATTTCCTTTATTTTGAGGACCAAATAAAGATCCATCATCCACGTAAGCTACCGCAATGTGCGTGAACTGATTATCAATTCGTCCGACGCGGCTAATGGGAGCCGCCGCAAACATGACACCTTTGACTAAAAAAATATCCCCAGATTTGATTTGGCTTCGGTCTAATTTTTTATTTCCATTCAATTCACGATTCATCAAAAGATTGGGCCACGAAGTATCAATCATCGGGTAGAGAATCGGAGTTCGAGAAAAAAGAGCTGGTGTTTTTCCGTTTTTATTTAACAGGTTTAATCCGGTTACGTCTTCAAGTTCTCGAGTATTTCTTAAAGCAATGCGAAGGCGGGTGGCGCAGTCTTCTAATTGAGCCGTGTCGGTAAAAGCACCGCTTACAACCATTTGTTTAAAGCGCTTGGTCAGTTCAATGCGCGTTTTAAATAATTGTGACAGAGCATCGGATCCATCATTGGTTTCTTTAATATCTAAATCATTGGTAAAATAATCTGGACTCAGATTATAAAGCTCATCCCCCACAGCTTTCAGCTTGACCGCGCAGGTGGCGGCGGAAAGATCAGAGCTTAGCGCCATTTTTTGCAGTTCGAAAGCCGCTACATTGATATCTTTGGATAATACGGCGGTCGCGTTAAAACTGGTCACGGTGACTGAAACCACCATCAGGCTGGCTAATAAATTTATATTTACGGCTTTGATCAACATGACATCTCCTACCTCTACAACCAGTACGAAGAAGCATGTTTCACACCACGGCGTAATCGATTATATGGCCTGCGGACTGTATTAAAATAAGACAGTCTGACAAATATCGCCTTTGTGGACTTTAAATTTAAATGTATTGGATCTGCGTGATGGTCACGATCTCAAAGCCGGAAGGCTTAATAATTTTCACTTCATCGCTCATCATTTTTCCTAGCAGAGCTTTGGCGACTGGTGATCTCCACGATATTTTATTAAGTTTAATATCAAATTCGTCTTCACCCACAATTTTGTAAGTTCTCTGATGACCATTTTCATCCTCGATGGTGACAGTGGCGCCGAAAACAATGCGGGTCGATTTCATTTTAACCGGATCAATCACCTCAGAAGCCTCCATTCTTTTTTGTAAAAAATGAAGTCTGCGGTCAATTTCACGCAATCTTTTTTTACCATACTGATAATCAGCATTTTCCGAACGATCTCCATTACTGGCGGCCCAGGCGACAGTCTCGACCACTTTCGGGCGCTCCCGATGAAGCAGCTCCGTGTATTCGAGGCGAAGTTTTTCCAATCCAGAGGGGGTGATATAATTAGTTGTAAGGCTCAATGCTGTCTCCGGTCAGTTCAAACGAGGCATCACCGTACTGGGATTTTTGCGTGACAATTCGAAACACACCGTAGACCCAAATAGGACCGAAGGCTGCAGGTCCTCCGCCGGTTTTCATTTTCACGTAGACCATTTGATTCGGGGGTGGTGCGGGCACGTGAATGCAGGCTTGCGGGCTGGGAACTAATAAAAATTCCGTCACATTTTTGGAATCATCTTCTAAGGGGACCATAAAGCCCGGAATTTTGACTCGGGTGTTGTCATGTTTTTTTAATTGGTCCGGAGAAATCCCGGTGGTGTAGTCGAGCTCGGCCAGATTTCTCCAGTCGATTTCAGGTGCAGTTCCACCCGAAGACTGACCCCTAAAATACAATAACGATCCAACCCCGATCGAAAAAACAAATAAACCTGTTAAAATCCATTTCATCATCATAAAAGTTAGGATAGACTTTCTTTCATTATGAGTAAATATCAAAGTGTTCGTGGCACACGGGATCTTTTACCCGAATTAAAAATGAGATTTCGTTATATCGAAGACACCGCATTTAAATGCGCGCAAAACTATGGATTCAAAGAGATTGAGACTCCGATTTTTGAATTCTCTGATGTGTTTCATAGATCTTTGGGTGAAACATCGGACGCGGTTAGTAAAGAAACCTACACCTTTACCGATCGCGGTGGGGAAAGCATTACGCTTCGGCCGGAAGGCACGGCCGGCGTGGTGCGCGCTTTTATCAGCGAGGGTTTGGCTCAGCATAATCCGAATAAACTTTATTACTATGGTCCGATGTTCAGATACGAGCGTCCGCAAAAAGGGCGCTACCGCCAATTTTATCAAGTCGGGGTGGAAGTTTTAGGAATGGAAAATCCCTTAGCTGACGTCGAAGTTTTAGATCTGGCGTATACGTTTTTAAAAAAGATTAATCTTCACGACCGCGCTATGCTTGAAATCAATACCTTAGGTGATCCAGAATCCCGGGATAGTTATCGTCAGGCGCTGGTGGCTTATCTTAATCCGCTGAAAGATCAATTGTCAGAAGATTCACAAAAGCGACTTGAGAAAAATCCTATGCGGATTTTAGACAGTAAAGATGAAAATGATCAAAAGCTGATATCAAACGCACCGAAAATGGCGGATCACTTAACCGTAACGGCCAAAGATTTTTTCGCACAAGTGATCAACGGATTAGAGGCCTTAAAAATTCCTTATCACGTAAATTCCAAACTCGTACGGGGACTTGATTATTACTGTCACACCGTTTTTGAATTTGTCACCACCGACTTAGGAGCTCAAGGGGCGATCTTAGCCGGCGGCAGGTACGACGGCCTATCCGAAACCCTGGGCGGGCCGAAAACGCCGGGTGTGGGCTGGGCCAGCGGCGTAGATCGTTTATCTGATCTAACGATTGTGGCGGGAACCGTGATTCCAGTGGCGGTAAAACCCATGGCGATTATCGCCTTAGGAGATCAAGCCATGATCAAAGCCATGCAGATTGCATCACAATTACGAAATAAAAATATTTCCTGCGAAGTTTTAATGACCGGTAATTTTAAAAAGAAATTTGAGAAAGCCAATAAGATGGGTGTGGAAAAAGCCCTTTTGATTTTCGAGCAAGACGATAGAACTATGGAATTTAAAATTAAAGATTTTAAGACGGGTGAGGAAAAAGTTGTTTCTGAAGCTGAGGCTTTGG
>JACMMZ010000210.1 GCA_014378775.1 Pseudobdellovibrionaceae bacterium | reverse complement strand
GATTCAACCGAAGACAGCATATAAATTCCATCAAGAAATCTGAGTCCATTTTCTTTTTTCACCACAATAATATATTTGATAGTTAAGCCAATCAATCGACGAATAGAATCACGCTGCCACTGTGGCGCGCCCATTTGAACCAGCATTTCTAATCGCAGTAGTGCCTCGGAATGATTTCGTGCATGTAGAGATCCAAAACTTCCTTCGTGTCCCGTTGATAAAGCCATTAATAAATCGGTGGCTTCGCCGCCGCGAATTTCTCCAACCACAAGTCTATCCGGACGAAGACGCAAAGCACGCTTAAGTAAATCAGTCATTGAAACCGAATTTTTGGGATGAGTAAAGTCAGTTTTGGTTAATAACGAAACACTCAGATTATTGGCGGGACGAAGCTCTTGAGTATCTTCTATGATGACGCTTCGACAGATGGGACTAATTTCACCAAGCAAGGCTTGAAGCACCGTCGTTTTTCCGGATGATGTTCCTCCGACGACGATAAAATTTTGTTTTTCCTTGATGATGTGACGAAGTAAATCAAGTTCCGCATCCGTGCACCATTTTTTTTGGCGGAAGTCTTGAAGAGTCATGGTTTTCTGCGATTGTTTTCGAATCGATAATAAATGATGTCCCCGTGACAAATCACCGTAAACAATCGTTATTCGTAGGTGGCCAATTTGGGTTTCTATGAATGATTTTTCTTTGTTAATATATGACCCGCACATTTGGCAAAGTCGTTCGATGCATTCGTGATAGGTTTCTCGGTTAAAAAAACAGTCTTCAGCGGTGTTTAAAACGCCGTCTTTTTCAAAAATAACTTGATTGGGCTGGTTGACCAAAATTTCGGTTACGTCCACATCGTCGATGTAGGATTGAATTGGGCCTAGGTTTTCTAATTCACTTAAAATACGTTTTTGATCGACTTCATCTAAATCACTGATGTGTCTTTGATAATTCTTTTTAAATAAAATCGATTTTTCAGCTTCGGAATACTCTTGATCCCAGCTGCGAGATAAAATTTCCTTATTAGACGTTAAAATTGATTCGATCCGAGCACTGATGTGTGGTTTCACGTTTACTCCGATAGTTTAGGGGTTACGAAAATGACCAGCTCAGTTTTATTTTCTAAATAATCTTTACTGGAAAAAAGATGCCCGAGGATAGGAATTTGACTTAAATAAGGTAAGCCTTGCGATGATGAGCCGGATTCATTTTTTATGAGCCCGGAAAGAACAATGGTCTGAGATTTTAATAAATCAAAATGACTTGAAACTTTATGTGAATGTAAGGCGGGTATGCCGTCGATAGCTTGGCTGGTATCTAATGATGATATTTCAGATTCAATTTCTAAACTGATCTGCCCGATTGAATCTATTTGCGGTTTAATTTTAAGATTAATGCCGTATTGCTTCCAACTGACGGAACTAAATCGTTCTCCGACCGCCTTGATGGGAAATTCCCCTCCGGCAAAAAAAGTGGCTTCTTTTCCGCTTTTACACATCAGATTCGGAGATGCTAATACATTCATATCACCGGATCTTTCGGACGCATTCAAAAGTAAATCGAATTCGTTAATTCCGGCCGATTTTAAATTCAAAATGCTGGCCGAATAAGAATCAGGCCATTTAATACCGAGCGTTCGCACAAGAGATTTTTTTATTTCAACGACTTTAATTTCCACTCGCAAATTATCAGATATATCCAATTTTTGCTTATCTTCGATATGATAAAGTCCGATTTTTTCCATCCGGGATTTAATTTTATTAAAGCTTTCCGTAGAATTTGAATAGGACTTCCACGGATAGCTAAAGACGACTTTATGGGGTGACAAACCGTTTTCACGAAAATAATCCTGATACCATTTTTCGATTTCGATTTTTAAGGATGCAGAAGCCTCAAGACCTAAATAGACGAAGCTGTTATTTTCTTTCATTAATAAAATAATTTTTTGAAACTCTTTGAAGGTAGAAAGTTTTCCTTTAAGGCAAATAATTTCATCGCATTGATTTACCGTTACATCGGCAAACTGGTAGGAAAATTTTTTCCAATCCAGATAAGATTGAATTTGACCCGCTGGAAGCACGATCGCTAGTTGATTACGTTTATCGAGTCGCACTTTTGAGCTACCCACGGCCAGTCCTTTTAATTGAATCCCACCACTAGTGCTAGCCGCTTGAACAACTTTTGGGTTTTCGATCCAGATTTTTTCCTTCACGGAGGGAAGCTTCAGTGAGTCTCCGACTTCGATCACGATGGGTTCGATCAATCCGGCGTAAGACACATTTTGAAATAACAATAGGATGGTCATCAATAGAGTTTTAATCATGAGTTTCTCTTTGCAGACTTAAATACCATCTCATGACTGTTTTAATTGGTTATGAATCTTTTAAATCCGAAATTCGAAAGGCTATTTTAATTTATGCGGTAATATAAATTCAACTGTAACACCGCTCGGAATATTTCGGATCGCGAGACGGCCTTTAATGGCTTTGACCAAAGTTTGACAGATAGTTAAGCCCAGTCCCATTCCAACCGAATGATTCATGACATTTTCGTCCAGTTGAAACGGTTTGAGTATTTTATTCAAAACACTTTCATTAATTTGAGCACCTTGATTTGTGATTGAAATCACAAACTCAGTTTCTGATTTAAGGCTGGATATGATAATGTCGCTTTGGGCGGCACCGAATTTTGTAGCGTTATGAACCGCACGGTAAATTGCGGTTGAAATTAAATTGTAATCAGTGAGCAGCTGAGCTGTTTCAAATAGAGGAACTATCTTTTGGTTTTTAGTTGTCATATTCGTCACAATCTCGGCCGG
>JACMMZ010000209.1 GCA_014378775.1 Pseudobdellovibrionaceae bacterium | reverse complement strand
TCATCTTCCCACAGAATATGAGATCCTGGATTTTAGCAACGGCGTTAATTCCAATTCCATGAGCGATTATTCAATTGGAAAATATAACGAACACAGGCCATCCATGTACACATCGGATCTTTTTGGCAAACCCGGATCGGAACACCGAGATATTCATATGGGCATCGACATTGGAGCTCCTGCGGCGACCCCTGTGTTCTCTTTTTATGCTGGTTCAGTTTTTTGTGCGACAGTGAATTCTAGTTCCGGCGATTATGGTGGCACCATTATTACGGAACACGTGATTGCTGGAATCAGATTGTGGGCTCTTCATGGACACCTCAGCCACCATTCGGTTCAGTGCGCTTTAAATTTGAAAAAATTCGAAGCCGGGCAGGTCATAGGATGGTTGGGACAGCCAGAAGAAAATGGTGGCTGGCCGCCGCATTTGCATTTTCAATTATCTTTAGTGGAACCAAAAAAGTGTGATATGCCAGGAGCAGTTTCAAACATTTATCATCTGAAATCACTAGATATATTTGTAGACCCCAGGATCGTACTCGGGAATCTGTACTAGCTCAGACAACACAAAAGAACGTCAAAATTCAATGTTCAAATATATAAAATAACTTTTAAAATTAGAAACTGATGCGAACGGCGGCTGATCCCAAATAATATTCATATTTGGAATAGAACCCATTGGTATTTTTTCGATCAATCCGGGTGATATCTCCATAAAAATCAGTCGTGGCCGAAATCGGGATAATGGTGTAAAGCTGTGTGCGTTGATATTCAAATTTCCCGTAACCATTTTTGGTTAGAATTCCGGCGGTCGAAGTATCAGAAGTATCGATAAATTCTTCACCGTAGGCTATTCCAACTTTAGATCGGTATTCTAGCTGAGCATACAATTTCCACCGCGAACCATTTCCGGCTTTATATTTGGTGACGATGTTACTTAAAATATTTTCGGTTTCTTGGTAAATAAAATAAGTATACTGACCGCCTAAAGAAAATCCGCCCAGTAAAGCACCGCATCCCGCCGATAATTGAAAATTATCTCGACGATCATTTTCGGTGAATACATTAAGTCCACTTTGGTCATCGCGCTTTTCTAACATGGCTGCTTGATACCCACCGCTGTAATAAAAAAATGATCCCAGATAAGTTTTCATGCCTTTAATCCCAATCAAGGTCGGTCCCAGAGTGTTGATTTCAGACGTTCCACCGTTATTTGAATTATCGTATTTATAGCCGTAAATGTCTTGTGCAACAAAATATGCAAAAGATGAGGTTAAGCCATGAGTGTAGGTTAAATTAATCCCGTAGCCTCTGCCGGTGGTGGAGACGCTGGTTGAGCTCACCTGAGTTTCCGAACTTAAAAGTGAAATGCCTAAATTTAAAAAATTAGCTCCGGGCCGAGGAACATACATATCGTAGGAAACCGCGGAATAATCTTCATCGGCGGTAAGAACCGGTTTACGGCGGGGTGGAATAGATGAAACAGGTGGACGTGTACTTTGAGCGAATACATCGCTGACCGCGATCAAAAAGAGGAACAAAATAACGAATCTTTTCATAGACCTTTAGTATGAACTGGACCCTGCAGATTTCAACCCTGACGAGGCAGTTCCGGTACAACGTCGTAATGAGTTACATAATTATTTAAGCCGCAGAGGTGAATGAATCGGATTTCTTGTTCTTAAGATCGCTCAAAAGAATATCTGAGTTTTCAAAGATCGCGTTAATGTCCGCCAAAAAGTCAAATTGAATGGGCTGAACAGGTGAAAGAGGTACGAAATTTTTTCTGCCTTTTTTCTGCAAATTAAATTCAGTAATTTTTTTGCTGAGTTTATTATGAGTATCGGTAATTTCTTTAATTATACGGACCAGAGCAATTTCATTTTTATAATCAGGTCCACAAAATTCGTAAAGAAACTTGGAACTTTCGGTGGCGCTGTCAATTTGATCTGGTTGTTCACTTGCGCGGTTAAACTGAGCCGAAAAACGAATATCATTTTTCATCATAGCGATAATATGCCGGGACAAATCAAAATATTTTTGAAAGTCTTCTCCGCTTTCGTATTTAGCCGATGACATTTCGTTCAAGGCTTTGTCGATCTCGATGCCTGAATCAATCCACTTACCAAATCTTTCGCGAAAGGAAGACAATTTGATTTTGACCCGCACCCGCAGCGCCATTCGTAAAGCTATAATTTTAGCGTTGAGTAAGGCGATATCATTTTTTGCGTGATTAAACTTAAGATGGTAAATATAAGACCGAAGCGCATAAAGCAGAGAGCAGAATAAAATTATGTAGGCTAAAGAGCCCACAAAAGCCAAACTTGTCATATCAATCGCTTCGGAATAATTATTCAAATCGTAAAGGGTAGAAATAAATAATTATTTAATTTTTCCAAAATGCGACGATATGTATCGCTTTGATGCGTCTCAATTTTAGTGAAGAGTCTGCTTCTTTTTATTTTTGGCCATGTAGTCTTCATACGAGTCACTGCTGTCGCCGACCACTTTTCCATTTTCAAGTTCGATGATTCGATTGGCCGTGGTTTGAATGAATTCATGATCGTGACAAGTCATTATCACTGAACCTTTGAAACGCTTTACGCCGTCATTGACTGATTGAATACTTTCTAAGTCAAGATGAGCTGTCGGACCATCTAATAACAAAGCATTGGCGCCGGAAAGCATAGTTTTAGAAAGCATGCAGCGCACTTTTTCTCCGCCGGAAAGAACATTAGATTTTTTCAGAGCTTCACTGCCGCTGAAAAGCATTTTTCCTAAAAATCCACGAATAAAAGATTCATCTTTTTCGGTTGAATACTGTCGGAGCCAATTCACTAAATCGAGTTCTCCGTTTTGGAAATATTCTGAATTATCTGAAGGAAGATAACCTTTCGTGATGGTTACGCCCCAAGTAACACTTCCCGAGTCTGGTTGAACTTTTCCCGCCAGAATATCCAGTAATACCGTTTTAGCCAAATCATTACGACCTAACAAAATTGCCTTATCGCCGTTTCTTAAAATAAATGAGACGTTATTTAATATTTTTTCACCGTTCACAGTTTTAGAAATTTGACTTACGGTTAAGATATCTTGTCCCGCTTCGCGAGTCGGAATGAAATCGACGTAAGGACGTTTACGAGAAGACTGCGGCATTTCGTTAAACGTTAATTTCTCTAATTGTTTTTGCCGAGACGAAGCCTGACTTGATTTGGAGGCATTGGCCGAGAACCGCGCGATGAAGGCTTTGAGTTCTTCGGCCTTGTCGGAACTTTTTTTGTTTTGATCGGATAAAAGTCTTTGGCTGAGTTCACTGGCCTGCAACCAAAAATCGTAATTACCGGTGTAGGTTGTGACTTTTGAATAATCGATGTCAGCAATGTGTGTACAGACTTTATTTAAAAAATATCGATCA
This sequence comes from Pseudobdellovibrionaceae bacterium, assembly GCA_014378775.1. Classification (GTDB taxonomy): domain Bacteria; phylum Bdellovibrionota; class Bdellovibrionia; order Bdellovibrionales; family Bdellovibrionaceae; genus Pseudobdellovibrio. Next base: position 2,155 of record JACMMZ010000209.1, on the reverse strand, counting down.
TGGGAAACCACGATCACCGTATTTTTAAAATTATGTAAAAAATCTTCCAGCCACTGAATGGCGTAAATATCTAAATGATTCGTTGGTTCATCCAGCAAAAGAATATCGGGTTGTCCGAACAATGCCTGGGCTAGCAAAATTTTAACTTTATCGCCAGGCGGTAAGTCCTTCATTAATTTGTGATGCAATTCTTCAGCGATGCCTAATCCAGCCAGCAAAGTGGCGGCTTCTGATTCAGCTTCGTAACCATTCATTTCGGAAAACTTCATTTCCAATTCCGAAGCTTTTTCACCATCGGCATCAGAAAAATCAGGTTTAGAATAAAGGGCTTCTTTTTCGACTAAGATCTTGAAAAGTTGAGTGTTTCCCATGATGACAACTTTAAGCGCGGGAATTTCATCAAACGCAAAATGATCCTGTTTTAAAACGGAAAGTCGTTTATTTGAATCCATGATGACTTCGCCCGAGTTCGGTTCGATTTCTTTAGCTAATATTTTTAAAAAAGTTGATTTACCGGCACCGTTGGCCCCGATAAGACCATAACAGTTACCCGGCGTAAATTTAACGGTAGCTTCTTCGAATAATTTTTTAGCGCCGTAGCGTAGACTGACATTACTTGTACTAATCATTTTTGACCTCGAAATCAGAGGTGATTTATGCACTGTAATGGAGATTTTTTCAAGACAAGTTCAACGTGATGAGATTATTTCACTGTCGTAATTTCATACTCCCAGACTTTAGCACCTGACGTGTATTTGATTTCATCGCCGATATGCTTTCCCAGCAGGGCTTCACCGAGCGGGCTGGTGGCCGTAACGACTTGAACCGGCTTATTGTCGAAAATTAGCGAAAGACCGCCCCCTTTGGGCATCATAACCAGCGTTTTTTGATCCTGGCTGTTATCGACGTTCGCTATTTCGACCAGCGCACAGTTTCCAATGGCATCACCATCGGTGTAATTTTTAATTATGGTGGTTTTAAAAAAAGCTAAATTTTCACGAACATCGGCTACGCGCTCAGCCTGGCCACGAGCCAAGTAAGTGGCCTCAAGGCCACGCGTATCGTATTGGTTTTCCGCTTTGTTTTCTTCGCCGGTGGCGTATTCCACCGTCGTTTTCTGGGCTTGGATCGCTAACGCTAAATCCGATTCGATGAGTTTGATAAATTCAGCAATGAGTTTCTTTTTATCCATAGAAAGTTTTATAGAAATTTAATTAATCGGCATAGATACAAGAAACCGATACAACCGTTTTTTTATTATGACAAACAGATTTCACGCCGATATTGGCGCTGTTGTCTTCGGAAAATAAAAATTCACGGACACATTCATTTTCGTTATAGCCTTGGATTTCGATGAATTCAATATAGCTATCCGGGCTGACTCTTTCAGATCTCAAATTGAATTTTTCAATTTGACCGTTGGGAAATGCAGCGACCGTTAATTCATTAAAATTGGCTGCAACTTGCACGGAAGAGTCATCAGTGATGAGATTACAGGTCGCCGGGGCCGCGAATGTTGTAGAAGACAATAAAAGAGCGACGATAGAACTGAATAAAAACTTTTTCATAGGACCTCAATCTTGTAGGCTTCTTATAGCGGCATATAACTAATATGAGCAAGTGATCTTAAGGCCACCGGAAAATTTTACTTCTTTGTCGCCTGCAAATACAATGGATTCACTTTAGGCAGCAAAGCTTGAATGTCGGCAATACGCTTACCGTCGGCAGGGTGCGTGCTGAGGAACTGAAGTGGACTTTTTCCGCCACTATTGGCCGCCATTTTTGTCCAAAGTGTCACGGCTTCTTGTGGGTCATATCCAGCGCGTGCCATGAGTTCCACTCCGATATCGTCGGATTCGCTTTCTTGGTCGCGGCTGTGCGGAAGAGTCAAAGCTACCGTAGTGAATAAAATAGCGCCCTGGCTAACATACCGTAAATTTTCGTCTTTCACTTTTCCCGAGGCTACGGCTAGAGCTGCTCCACCACCAATAATAAGTGATTGCGCTTGAGCTCGAGCCATTCGTTCCCGACCGTGTTCGCGAAGAGCATGTGCTATTTCGTGCCCCATGACGGCCGCGATTTCACCGTCAGTCATTTTCATTTTTTCGATGATACCGGAATAAAAAACAACTTTTCCACCGGGCATACAGTAAGC
>JACMMZ010000208.1 GCA_014378775.1 Pseudobdellovibrionaceae bacterium | reverse complement strand
AGGCGAATGGTGTTTCTTCAAGACTTCAATGAGGCTCTTATTTATTTTCCGGTATTTTTAGCTCGGCCTGACGTTCAAAAAAATCCACGATTTTATTTTCGCTGAAAGTCCACGTTTTTATAATCCCTAAAAAATGACCGGAATCAAAAGAAAACTTCTCTTGCGGTTGCCAAAAAGCTTCAAGTTGTTTTTGCGTTTTAGTCGGTACGGTTTTATCATCGTTACCCATCGCCATGCCGAGGGCTTTTTCAACCGGCTTTCTAAGTCTCAGTGGTTCAAGCGTAAAAACTTTGTCTAATGCATCCAGATACTCTTGATCATTTTTAAATTTGAACCTGGCCCGGCGTTCTTTTTTTAAGTTCACCATATCTTTGTGATCTGACGTGACGATAATTTCGGTAATGGAGGCCCCACCCAAGATAGTAAAGACGGCATCCAGTCGCGCCTGCAGGCTAGCCGCCACTTCCGCGTGAAGAGCGCCCACACTGGTTCCTAACAACCCAATGAAGCCATCAGGAATCTGATCCAGGACGATGGTGATCGCACGTTGACCCTCTTCGTATAATTTTTGATGTATTTCTAAATCTGAGCTTTGCCGATCCCAACCCGTCCACTGGGTCATCAAATAAACATTATAACCGAGACGACTAAAACTTCGAGCATAGCTTTTATCCAGGGCCGTCACCCCGCCTGTTGGAGGTAAGATAATCAAATTTTTTTTGGTTTTACTGGAAGGAATATAACGAGTAACCGAAACTTCAAACTGAGAAGAACCCCATTTAATATCTTGAGTGGTGTAACTTGTTCCACCCCAAATCGCACAACCGAAGAAAACTCCCGGTAGCACTATAAAAGGTGCGTATCGTTTTAAATATTTCATGTTAACAGAACCTTTCTGTTAACAAATTCTATATGAAGTGATGCCTTTAAATAAAGGTAATAAATTGATCGGGGTTTATTTGGTCCGAAAATTATTTAAGGTGGCGGAGGGACTTGAGTGATTTCGCTGCTTTATCCGGTCTGTATCCCTGATGTAGCCAAACTAAACTTTACAGGCTTCTAGAACCATTTCGGCCAGCTTAATGGCTGATCTGGCTTTGGCCATAGTCATCGGAGTTTGTTCCGCTTCCTCAGGATAACGGTATGAAACTGCATATTCTGTTAAAACTTCAGACTTTCTAATTTTTTTAGAAATCTCAGTTTCAAAAGTAGCTACAAGATCAACAAGTGTACCAATATCATGTGATTTTGGAAATCGAACTTTATGATACAGCAGATAACCTTTAATCGCTTTTTCGGCGCACTGCTGAGAATGAAAAGCCGATATGGCTTTGAATTCCGCACTAAAACTTAAAGAATTCTTTGCTACCTTCAAATCTGTTGCTGCGTACTTAAACCACTGTTTTACAAGTTTAGATTTCATAACTCTAATTCTTTACCCGTATTAAGCGCTGTTTCTGGAATAGAACTCAATTCATCTTTCCAATTGGAAAATTCTTTTTCTGAATAAACGAATACATCGGCACTGACCTTAACTTCATTGCGAATTAAACTTCTCATTCGACTTCGCATCAAGTGTGTCCATTTCGCCGGTGTCTTCGTTACCACCACGAAATCATAATCACTGTCCTTACGAGCTGTGCCGTTGGCTTGTGAACCAAATAAAAAAATGCGCGCAGGATTTAATTCCTGCTTTAAAATCTCGACGATTTGATTCAAAGTTTTTTTATTTGCTTTGGCCATGTGTTTTCCAAAAATTTGGAGGTGGCGGAGGGACTTGAACCCCCGTGGAAGCTTTTGCAGAGCCTTACCTAACCCCTCGGCCACGCCACCTCAGCTTACGTTTTATAAACTAAAAGACGGCCGCATTTTTGTCAACTCATGCCCCGTTCGATCTCTAAAAAGCTACTGTAAGTCCATTTTTCCGCCTTCACTAAATCTTGAAGTTCAATAGTGCTACTTTCTCGCTCAATTGCATAGATGCGCGCGGCCTTAAGCAAGGAAATTTTACGGCGCATGGAAATGTCAGGATAAAGTTGATCGGTCAAATCTGTCACTTGATCAACCGGTGTTTTCAAATTGTCTTTTTTATTTCGCAAATGATTTATTCGCAGCAAAATACTTTCACCGCTGATATTTCGCGGTGGAAGCTTTTGTTGGTAGTAAAAATAAATTCCGAAGCGGTCTAACACCGGTCCGGATAATTTTTCTAAGCAGGCTTGGCATTTGCGATTAGAAAAACGACAGTTTCTGAAACGAACTTCCGGAGTCCATTTTCCGCATGGACATAAATTTGAGGTTCCGATCACTTGAAAATCACAATTAAATTCTCTGGTTAACCCGGCCCGAGATAGTCTTAATTTTTCTCCGGTCATCGGTCCCCGTAAAGCTTCGGTGATATCTTTATCAAATTCTAAAAATTCATCTAAAAATAAAATCCCGTCCTGCACCTTTTCGATTTCTCCTTGGTACAACTGAGTCCCCCCACCTAAAAAAGCCGCCGAGGTGACGCTACAATGAGGTGCCAACATGGTTGGCCACAGGTGCGGCGTTTGGGGTTTCGGATCAACAAAACTGATGCTGTGCTTGGCTAAGGTGGTTTTTCCTGATCCGGCCGGGCCTGATAAAAGCATATGCATGTGGGTCGTGGCAAATAGAAATAGGATTTCGGATTCATCCTGACTGTAATGAAAATTAAGCCCAAGACTTGGTCTGATGGCTAGCGGAAGATCTTTTTTTTTCGACATAAATTGAACATCTTCGTTGATTTGGGAAATCCGTAACGGCGAATACGTTCCGTTGGCATGTTCACGTCCGGATAAAACAGAGTCCTGCGGGTTCTGATTAATATACTGAATCAGATCATGGGGCTCGTGAACCTCACCGTTGAGACTCAGTTCTCCGTAAATAATGCTTCGTAGAGCTTGATTTGATAAAATTTTTTGATCGGTCATGTGTAAAATACCCAAGACCACCGCAAGCTCTAACCCCTTCGAAGATTTTTTTAAATAGCTGGGTTTGATATTAACAATAATTTGCTGAGTAGTGGGGAAACGAAATCCAGAAAGCTTCATGGCGGATTTAATTCGCAAAAAACTTTCTTTGATAGCTTGATCCGGAAGCCCCAGAAAATGAATCTGCGGAATACCGGGAATCATTTGAATTTCGACTTCAGCTTTTTCCAATTTTTTTTGATTTTCAATCAGCGTGTATAATTTCATAATCATTGCCGCTGCAAAGCCTTGCGCCTGATTTAAAAAGAAAAGGCCACCTTTGGGGTGACCCTCTTTTTCGAGATTCGGATTATTGAGTTAATTAAAGACCAGCGTCTCGGATTTTTTTATCGGCTTGCAGATTTGACAATGGGTGATGATCATCTATTTCTCTAGCCAAGGCTTGCGTCGTAACAGATGTGTAAATTTGGGTGGTTTGAATGCTAGAATGACCCAATAAAACTTGAATGGAACGAAGATCAGCTCCGCCTTCAAGCAAAGCCGTGGCGCAACCATGACGGAATCGGTGCGGATGCACCGGTTCGCTGAATCCGGCCTTTACCGACCAAGACGCTAACCATCTCCAGATATCGATGCGTGAAGGACGATGACCGCGATCATTTAAAAATAAAGAATGGCTCGGCGTGCCCCCACTGACTAAGTTGGGACGGGCTTCTGAGATGTATTTTTCCAAAATGGTGTAAAGTGCTTCGGTCATCGGAATCAACCGCTCTTTTTGGCCTTTACCTAAAACTTTCACCCATTTCTCGGTTGGGGAAAAATCATTGAGATTCAAATTAATTAATTCACTGACGCGGCAACCAGAGCCGTAGAGAAATAAAAGTGTGGTGTGATTTCGAAGCTTTTTTGAAACATCAGGAACATTGGACGCGATCAAAAGTTTTTCGAATTCTTCCGCTAACAAAATTTTTGGTAGCGAAGCTTTCACTTTAGGTGGTCTTAAATCCCGAAGTTCTTCTGATTTTAATCCTTTGGATTCACAAAATTTAAAATAAGTTCGCAGACTGCTGATCACGCGCGCTTGGGATCTAGAAGCTAATCCTTCGGATTTCATAAAATCATAGAATTCAATCAGGCGCTTTTTTTGAGTTATAAAATGTGCGTAAAGTTCCAAATCGCGGCGGTAAGCCATCACCGTATTTTGTGAACGGCCTCGAATATTTTGTAAATCATCAAAGAAATCGATCCAAAAGGGTAACTGCGCGCCGGTTTTTAAGGGGATGTCGGTGTGATCAAATGCGTGTGCCATTTTACCCGTACTTTCTTATGTTGTGTTCGTCATGCTGAAAATAAATAAGACTACTCTTTCATTGAATTCCAATTTTAAAATAATTGCAATGAAAATCCCTTAAGCTAACTCGTAGACAGCTTCGAGTGAAAGTGATTAACTCAAGTCATGATTATTGAAAACACCATTCACCCGTCATGCCCCTGGTATGACATGCACCAACAATTCGGGCCCGGTAATGTTAAATGGTGTGAAGAAAGACTTTGTGCTGTTGTTAATGAGCCCGCCAACGCTTGGTCAAATATGCTGTTTGTTGTGGTGGGTCTAATTTTGATTTATCTGGGATTGAAAGCAAAAACGGCGTCGATGAAACGATTTAATTATTTGTTCGGATTCATTGTGGTCTTTATGGGATTAGCCTCTTTTGTGTGGCACGCCACCAACAACTACGCCACTCAGATCTTAGATTTCGTCGGTATGTATTTTTATATTTATTTTTTGATGTGTTTGAGTCTATATCAATTCAAACTTATTTCGGCTCGAATAGGATTCTTTATTTTTTCGGTTTTTGTCATACTTTCCACCGGCATGATTCTGATCTCAAAATATCTGCCGTTTCCTTACCAGATCACTGTTTTTTTAGCGGCTTTGATTGTGGCGAGATTACAAATTCGCGGCTGGTTTTCAAATCGAAATTATCCCAAGCGTGATCTGTCATTATGTTTGAGCTTTTTTGTGGTGGCCGCCGGATTTTCATATGCCGATATATCCCGTTTGTTCTGT
>JACMMZ010000207.1 GCA_014378775.1 Pseudobdellovibrionaceae bacterium | reverse complement strand
TTTCTCTGATTCAAAAAATTATTTACCCTTATTCTTTAAATCGGGCGGGCTTCCCAGCGGTTCTCCGTCATAGCCAGGCATATCAGATAACTTTGGGGTTTCAACACTTAGACTTTCTAAGAATTCATTGTCAGCTACATTTAAACTATCAGCGTACACTCGTTCTTTTGGGGCTGGTGCCGGTGCATGGGCAGATTTTGATTTGGTCAACTGACCCTGGTTTACCCCATGATTCTTAGCAGGTTGAGCCAAGATTAAAATACTAAAAAATAGGAACGAAAAAAAATTAAGAAGGTTTTTCATTTTTTAAATTTTTTCAGGATTAGCGTACCGAAGCAAGATAATGTGAGCTGTGTTGTCTTTACAGACTATTTCTTGAAAATTAAACCAATTGTTTTATACACTATTCAGCCGAGACTGAAGAGCGTGATTTGCTTTTATCGAGTCCTATACTAAACATCAGTCCAGCTAGCTCATCTATGGTCCTGTTGACAGTATTTCTTTGTCGCCGTTAACATTAAGATCAACTTCAAAAAAAGAACGGTGCAAACGTGAAAAAAATTATTTTGGTATTCCTTTTAGCTGGCCTCATTTCCTGCGCACCCAAAAAAGATGAGGCCGTCGAAGTCGTGCCGATTACTCCGGCGGCTGATGGTAGTCAAACGATGGCCCAGTTGGCGGGTTATGGTGGGTATTGTGAACAGGAAAACTCAATCGTGACCAACATGGCTACGGCTCGGTATTTGACTATTAATGCGAATGGAACTTATGTTTACGATGTTCGTTTTTCTAATAACTTCGGGGCCTGTGCGGCGCCGCAAGCGACTGGCGGAAATGAAATTGGTGTCTACACACAAAATGGAACAATCGCCATCGTCGGACCAGCTGGAATCTCGATGACCGGAACCAAAGTCACTTTCACTCCGACCACGGCTACGCTCTTGCTTCGCTCAGCGACTTACAACCAAGATGTTACCAACGCCATTGGAAATTCGCTGAAGACTTTGCCGCCAGGAAATTGTGCCAACGGAATTACTTTTACGAACGGACAAGCGAACACCACTTTTACTGTCTTCGGTGTGGCCTGCAGCAGTGGAGCGACCGTAGGTACGGTGACGGCCAACGCGCGCACATGGCCTGACGGTGGCACTGCATTTCAAAACGTTATTTACAATGCGGGTGGAGTTTTACAGATTGGTGTGAGTAGCAGTCAGGATGTTTTACGTCCGGGCGGCACGACTTACCCGACCAGTTATTCAAAAACTTATCTGGGCTGGTAAATTAAAAGGCTCGAAAAAATATTTTCGAGACTAGCAACTTTAAATTCAAATTCTAGAGACAGAAATTTTTAAAGAACATCGTCGCAGTCAATTTTTTTCTTTGGATTACGTTTGTTGTAATCTGAAATCAGATCTGCAAGTGTATCAAACGCGCAAATTCCATGACCTTCCCAGAAGTCGCCGTCATGCTCGCAATCTTCACCATAGTTTTGCTCTCTGCACTCCGCATCCATCGACTCTTCACACTCATCGTCAGCTTGTTTCTGTAATCGCTCACAGGTCTTCTTTAAGCTGGTAGCGATTGGCGTAGTTTTTTTGGCGGTCTGGGCTTGTGCCATTCCTGAAGCTAAAGTTTGTGCCAATAAAATTGCAAAAATGATTTTCATATATTCCCTATCTAGAGCTCTCAAATTTGTGGGATAAATTTCGCGTTTGACAAATTTTAAAAGCGTTTTTATTTAGCGGAAGCTAACGTAGGATCCAAAAAAATCATAGATGTCATAATTTTTGACAGTTCTTTTTTACAAAACCCAACGAAATCTTCGTCAAATCTGATCAAAGGACGCAACTGAAGGGCTCCAGGAAGAAAAGCTTTGAATCGATTGCCATCGGGCGCGCCATGAGTGAACATTTTTGAAGGAGTTAAATGATGAAAGAAAATAGTGAATCCCTGAATCTGAGTAAAGTTCCCGAGCTTACGCTTATATTTTGGATCATCAAAATCGCGGCAACCACCTTGGGTGAAACCGGCGGTGATGCTGTTTCGATGTCGATGGATTTAGGTTATCTTATCGGAACACTTATTTTTGCGGCTATATTTTTTGTCGCGGTTTTTATTCAAATTAAATCTCCGCGTTTTCATCCGTATATTTATTGGACCACCATTATTGCAACGACTATGGTGGGAACCACGTTGGCCGATTTTGCAACCCGCTCTTTAGGGATTGGTTACACGGGCGGATCATCGTTGTTGTTAATTTTACTTTTGACATCTTTATTCGTGTGGCACCGGACGATGGGAACTATCGCAGTGGATTCAGTTAGTCAGCCCAAAGTTGAAGTGTTTTATTGGGTCACGATTATGTTTTCACAAACTTTAGGAACGGCTTTAGGTGATTGGACTTCCGATTCGATGGGATTTGGTTACGGAGGAAGCGCAGTCATTTTCAGCGTGCTTTTGTTGATCATCGTTGGGCTGTACGCGTGGACTAAAGTTTCGCGAACCGTTTTATTCTGGGCGGCTTTTATTCTAACCCGTCCACTCGGAGCTGTTGTAGGTGATTACTTAGATAAACCTTTAGAAAAAGGTGGATTAGCTTTAAGTCGTTACAGCGCATCGGCCGCCTTGCTGGTCTTTATTATCTTGTGCGTACTTATTTTTCCGCAGCGTGCAGGTAAAAAAGCCGCTTAAGATCACTTTGGATTTCTGTGGATTTTTATTTTTAAAGTAAAAATGGATCCTTCATTAATCTTACTCTGCACTTTAATTTTCCAACCATGAGCACTGCAAATAGAACGAACCAAGCTAAGCCCCAAGCCAAGGCCTTTTTCTTTATGGTGAGGGTTTGTTCTAAATAACCGATCCCATATTTTCGGAAGATCTTCGTCAGAAATTCCCAGGCCTTGATCAGATATAGAAATTTTGTAAAATTCGGCTTCTTCAGATGTTTCAACTTTAATAAAAGTATTTTCATCGGAATATTTAATCGCGTTATCCATCAAATTTGAAATGACTTGTGTAAAGCGAGTTCTATCCGCCATAAAATTAAATTTGGTATTTTGAA
>JACMMZ010000206.1 GCA_014378775.1 Pseudobdellovibrionaceae bacterium | reverse complement strand
TGCTGATAAAATTTGATGAAACTGGAAATATTATTTATAAAAAAATAACTCAATCAAGTGGAAATCAGACTTATGATGAATATTGTTTGTTAGCCATCAGTAAAGCCACGCCACTTCCGAAGGTACCCGAGAAATTTTCGACAGTTTACCGCGTGGACGGCGTAGTTATTGGTTTCCCGGATTGATAAACTGAGCTAACATTAGACTTATTTGAAAGGGTCTCATCATGAAAAAATATTTAGCACTTCTTTTTATTTTGTTAACTACACATAGCGGATGGGCCTCGGAGCCCGCGATTAAAGTTGGTGAAGCTCAAAGCAAAAAAAGTAATTTAGCCTTTCCCAGCTTGAACAACATTGGAACAAATAAAAGTAGTTCCACTCTAAAAGTAGCCGCTGATATTTACAGCACGGCTAAAGGTGATCTAGAAATTTCCACTTATTTTAATTTACAATCTCCAGCTTCTTTTTTAGAAAACACTGCAAACCTTTCTGCCAAGCCGAAGAACATCGATGAAGCCAATGGATTTAAATTCACTTCATGGAAAACTTTAGATACAGAATTTCTAATTCGCGCAACGTATTTCATCGTAGATAACGAAATGACTGTCGAATCTTTTTTGTACAATGTGAATCAAGAAAAATTAGTTGTAGGGAAACGTTATAAAGGAAATATTAATCAAGCTGTTCAAATTGGTCACACCTTTGCTAATGATATTTTAGAAACTTTAACTGGCCGTAAAGGTTTTTACCTTTCCAAATTTATCGCGACTACGGATAAAACGGGTTACAAAGAAGTCGTAACCATGAATTGGGATGGAAGCAATATTGATTCTTTAACCAGCGATCGAAGCGTTGCGATCTCACCAAACTGGTCTCCTGATGGAAAATCAGTGATCTATTCCATTTACACTAAAAAAATCAGATCCAATCAGCAGAATTTGACGATGTTTGTGCATGATCTCGTCAAAGGGAAGCGCTCTATTTTATCCAATCGCAACGGTCTTAATTCTGGTGGAAGTTTTTCTCCGGACGGAAAATACGTTTACTTAACGATTTCAAAAAGTGGAACTCCGAATATTTATAAAATAAATCTTCGCGGCGAAGAAATGGCTCAATTGACCAAAGGACCTGCTGGGGCCATGAATGTGGAAGTCGCGGTTTCTCCGGACGGAAGTAAATTAGCTTTCTCATCGGATCGCGGTGGAAATCCGATGATCTACACCATGAATTCTGATGGCAGTAATGTTCAAAGAAAAACATTTCAAGGAAAATACAATTCAACTCCGACTTGGTCAGCCGATGGGAAAAAAATCGCATTTGCCGGACAGATTGATAATTACTTCGATATCTTCACTATGAATGCTGACGGCGGAAGTATTGTTCGCATCACTTCGGCTCAAAAATCAAACGGTCAACGGGCCAGCAACGAAGATCCGAGCTTTTCGCCCGACGGGCGTTACATCGTTTATACCAGCAATCGCACAGGCAAAAATCAAATTTATTTGAACAACCTGGATGGCTCAAATGAGCATCGTGTCACGAACGACTCTCATAACTATTTTAAGCCTAAATGGTCTAACAATATAGAATAAAATTTCAGCACAAGTCGTCTTGTGGATGATCACTTGACGAATTCCCTAGGCTTTTATAATTGTTTGTATCGAGGTAAAAAATGAAACCACAAAATACACCGGCTTTGAATCGGTCTAAAATCTCTCTGGCTATTTGGATCTATCTAGCCGCATTCATGATCATCACTTGGTCATTTAAATCCCACTCAGAAGAGATTCCAAAAACCGAAGTGACAAAAGAAATTCCGGCAACGAAAACTGAAAAAAAAGAAGCTCAAGCTGAAGAGAAAAAAATTAATAAAAAAATCGAAGACGCAAAATCTTCGCGAAAATCAAAAAATCAAAAAGATAAATCACCATCTGCTTCAACGAAAGGGACACCCATGTACGCTATATTTGAGACAACTCAGGGAACATTCAAAATTAAATTATTCGCCGACAAAGCACCAAAAACAGTCGAGAACTTTGTCGGGTTAGCCGAAGGCACCAAAGAATTTACCGATCCTAAAACAGATAAAAAAGTAAAAAGACCATTTTATGATGGTCTCATTTTTCATCGCGTAATTCCCAATTTCATGGTCCAGGGTGGATGTCCGTTGGGAACGGGAACAGGGGGTCCAGGTTATAAGTTCGAAGATGAGATCGCACGCGATCTTAAACACGATAAGCCAGGAAAACTATCTATGGCCAATTCCGGACCGAACACAAACGGCAGTCAATTCTTCATCACGGTCGCGGCTACGCCGTGGTTAGACGGCAAACACGCCATCTTTGGCGAAGTTGTTGAAAACTACGAATTAGTTAAAGCGATTTCTGAAGTCCGCACAGCATCCAATGATAAGCCGGCAGAAGCGATCGTCATCAAGCACGTGAAAATCATTCGTGAATAATTACTGATTTACCCCATGATGATCTTATGCCATCATGGGCGTCATGTTAGACTTCCTTAGAAATCTAGATCTTGCTGTTTTTAAATTCATCAACCAAACACTTTCGTTTGCTTGGCTCGATCAAGCCTCGCCGGTTCTGACCAACCTTGATCATTATCTGTGGATCTCAATCCTTGTTCCGCTAGTCACCTTTTTTTTCTTCGTTAAAAAATACAAGCGCACTGGTATCACTTATTTTTTGTTCTTAGTACTGGCGCTTTCCGCCAGTGATTTCGTAGGCGGAAAAGTTAAAAAAATAGCTTTGCGCCCGCGGCCGTTTCAAGTGGAAGAAAATCAAACCATTCAAAAAGCCGAGGCTAGCCTTAACAGTAGCTTTTATTCGAATCACTCCTCGAATAATTTCACGGCCGCAACTTACCTGACGGCGTTTTTCCCCGGAGGTCAGATTTTTTTCTTTATAATGGCCTCACTGGTGGCGCTCACACGAGTTCATGTAGGCGTTCATTATCCGAGTGATATTTTAGTTGGGTCCTTGATGGGTATCATCTGGGGAGTGATCTTCAGTCGATTAGTTAAACTGATCGTCTCTCGAAAAGCAGCTCAGCCAAACAAGACTGCAAAATGAAAAAAGTTATCGTTACCGGGGCCAATGGCTTTTTAGGCTCTAATCTTTGTAAAAAATTAGTGTCTCATGATTTTGAAGTCTCAGCTTTTATTCAACGAAACAGTGATATTTCAGAATTGAAAGAATTAAATTTGAAATATTTTTACGGCGACGTTACTGATTTCAATTCTTTAAAGGAAGCTTTCAAAGATCAGGATTATGTCCTGCACCTGGCGGGTTTAATTTCCTATAAAAAATACGACCGCGAAAAAATGCGTTTAATAAATGTCGTTGGAACTGAAAATGTCATCGCAGCATGTATCACTACCGGAATTAAAAAATTACTTCATCTTTCTTCCGTGGCAGCTATCGGTAGCACTTTCATGCCGCAGATTCAAAATGAACAAAGTGAATACAAAATTCAGGATTTAGATCTCGGTTATTTTGAAACAAAACGAGAAGCTGAGAAAAAAGTGATGGCCGCTTCCCATTCAAAAAAACTATTCACTATTTGCGTTAACCCAACGACCATTTATGGTTTTGCCGACGCTAAAAAAGGCAGCCGCAAAAATCAAATCAAAGTGGCTCAAGGCAAACTTCCGTTTTACACTGCCGGCGGAGTCAATGTCGTTTCCGTTGACGATGTGACTGATGGAATTATATTAGCCTTAGAAAAAGGAACCAACGGCGAACGCTATATTTTGGCAAATGAAAATGTGACGATCAAAGAATTGTTTAGGATGCTTGCCAATAGCGCCGGCCAATCTGCACCGGATTACTATCTTCCGACATTTTTACTTCACATTGCGGGCTGGATCGGTGATCGTTTGAAAAAAGGACTCAGTTCTGAAAATGCCTACACGGCTTCAATGTATCACTGGTTCGATCATTCTAAAGCGCAGCGTGAGTTGGGGTTTCTTCCACAAAAATCAGCCCAAGACGCCATCGACGATAGTGTTTCTTGGATGAAAAAAAACGGCTATCTGGGATGAAAAAAATATTTTTATTTATTTGTATTTGCATCGGTATTTCTGCGATTTATATCTTCAGTCAAGTTCCCTCCAGCGAAACGATTAAAGGCTGTCTTAAAACATCGATGTTTGATATTGATCTTTGTCCTAAATCGAATACTTATGTCCCACTTAAAAATATTTCAACTAATATTCAAAAAGCTATCATATCAACGGAGGACGGAAAATTTTATTCACATAACGGATTTGATTCTGAGGGGATAGAGCTTTGCTTAGCGAAAATTAAAGAAAAAGGACATTTTGTTTGCGGTGGATCTACCATTACCCAGCAATTAGCCAAAAATATGTTTTTATCGAAGGATAAAAACCTGCTGCGTAAAGGAACTGAGGCCTTGATCACGTTAAAAATTGAAAACACTTTATCTAAAAGAGAAATTTTAGAAAAGTATCTTAATGTGGTTCAGTTTGGAAAAAATATCTTTGGAATTAAAAAAGCGTCTCAGTTTTATTTTAAAAAATCCCCAGCCAATCTGGATGTCGTCGAAAGTGCTTTTTTAGCGATGGTTTTACCGAGTCCCGAAAAATATTCTCAATCCTACTACCGAAAAGATCTGACTCGTTTTGCTCGGCGCCGTATCACAACGATTATAGAAAATATGTATCAGTATAAAATGATTCCCGACGAATCCTACATTACGGCATTGGCCCGAATCGATTCTTTTTTGCTGCAGGGAAATGCCACCGTCAATGCTCAGCCGACTTCGGTCACCGAACCAGTTCTGACCGAAGAAGAATTAGACGCTATAACTACGGAGCTTTAATCGAAGAGTTCCCTAAAGTCAGTGCAAACAAAGTTGCAAGTTTTGTAAACGATGAAGAATGCGTGAAGCTTGATTGGGGATTAATAATATCTTTGGCCGAATGAATTTTGGGATTCATATTCGCCATCGATGATTCGAATGGAATAGCGGCATGATAGCCTTGTTTATTCCATGAAGCGTGATCACTGCAAGCGTATCCACACTTGCTATGAATCACGCGGGCCTTGACGTACACATCGTTAATCTCAGTGATAAAAGTATTTAACCAAGGGCTAGTGAAATCATCCATAAGGGAAATAACTTGTTCACCATCTCCGGGAAATAAAGTCATATCCAATTGCAGAACCCCGATAATATTTTCATTTTTACTTTTCGCTGTTCTTGCGACTTCAGCTGATCCTAACAATCCGCCTTCTTCACCGGCGTACCAGTAAAATTCCAATGTTCTTTCAAATGAATTAACTTGTTTGAGAATTTTTAAAGTCTCAATCAAATTACTTGATCCAGAAGCGTTGTCGTCCGCCCCCGGAGCCGCTGCTGAACCGATGAAAGGAAACTCAGCAGATTGGTTGATCGAATCTAAGTGAGCTCCTAAAACGACAATCTCGTTCGGTCTGACTGCACCTGTAATGGTTAATTTCAAAGTGCTTTGTCGTGTTGAAGTGTGTGAAATCTTTTCGATGGTGTATTTCCATGGCGCATCTTTAAGCCAGGCATAAAGTTTAATTTGCAGATCATCGACGTGCTGATCAGGAGTTTTGGATTTGTGCCAGCGATTCGGATAAGACGACAACCAAGCAATCGTTGACTGCAAAACTAAAGGATCAGCTTGGGCCGCAAGCTTAGCATAATTGGCATCATAAGTTACCTGATTGCCTAAGGCCATCGGACTGAGGACATACATATTTTGTTGAACTGTTTTTAGATTCGTAACAATTTTTTCAGGCTGAGCCGCTTCTTCTGCATTCAAAACTTCAAAGCCAGCGCATTTATTTTGGGTGTGGCTGTATTCCGAAATTTTATTGACTTGGTCCGCGGTTAGTCTGGTGACAGCAATATTGAGTAACTCATCCTGCGCTAGAATAATTCCGTTCACTGCTTTGGCTGACGATAAATCAGTTAAAACAGTTTGAGATACCGTTTCGCCTGAGTGCGACCAGGCGTTAGATAGAAAACAAAGACTCAGGATGAAAATTTTGAAATTCATGGGCGCTCCCTATTTATCCATTTAGGCTAGCAGTCCCTTTAGTCAGGTCAAGTCTCATGACATAAAAAAACCCAACTTTTCAGCTGGGTTTTTTAAAAATTTAATCTTTTTTATTTTGTTTGGGACGCTTTTGCGGATCTAATTCTTTTACTCGTAAACGAATTGATTTTGGAGTCACTTCGATCAGTTCTGTTTCTTTGATCCATTCCATACCAAATTCTAAAGTCATTGGTTTAACTGGAGTAACACGAATGGCTTCGTCTGAACCAGAGGCACGAACGTTCGACATTCTTTTTGCTTCTTGAATGTTAACGACCATGTCGTTGTCTTTAGCATTTTCGCCAACGATCATACCTTCGTAAACAAGGTCACCGTCATTTACGAACATTCTACCACGCTCTTGTTTATTCCAGATCGAATAAGCATTTGCTTCGCCGGTACGATCTGAAATCATCGCACCATTGATTCGAGAGTTGATGTCACCACGGTAATCATCGTAGCCGTCGAAGTTTGTATTTAATAAACCAGTACCACGAGTATCAGTTAAGAACTCAGAACGGTAACCGATTAAACCGCGTGAAGGAATACGGAATTCTAAACGAGTACGGCCTGTACCTTTTTGAACCATGTTCGTCATAACACCCTTACGCATACCTAACTTCTCAGTTACAGCACCTACGTACGGATCTTCAATATCGATAACGGCGTGCTCAAAGGGCTCTAACTTTTTACCGTCGACAGTTTTAAAAACGACTTGTGGCTTTGACACTAATAATTCAAAACCTTCGCGGCGCATTTGTTCAATGAGAACACCAAGCTGTAATTCGCCACGGCCAACAACTTTGAAAGCATCTGTTGCTTCTGTTTTTTCTACGCGAATTGAAACGTTATAAAGTAATTCTTTCTCTAAACGTTCTAAAATTTTACGAGACGTTACTTGTTTACCTTCTTGACCCGCATACGGACCATTATTAACCGAGAAGATCATACCAACCGTTGGTTCATCAACTTTGATCCGTGGAAGTGGACGAGGATCGGTGGCTGAAGTAATTGTATCACCG
The DNA here is from genome assembly GCA_014378775.1 of Pseudobdellovibrionaceae bacterium. Lineage (GTDB taxonomy): Bacteria > Bdellovibrionota > Bdellovibrionia > Bdellovibrionales > Bdellovibrionaceae > Pseudobdellovibrio. The sequence goes on along the minus strand of JACMMZ010000206.1, from coordinate 8,010 downwards.
ATCGTGAAATCTTCGATGCCCGCGATAATCGCCATGTCGCCCGCGCCAATTTCTTGAACCGGAACTTGAGAATTTACGACGTATTGAAAAAGCGCCGATACTTTTACTTTTTTCTGAGCGTGTTCTTGAATACAAATAATGTCGTCGCCAACTTTAACCGTTCCCGCACGCATCCGGCCCATCGCTAAACGACCAACGTAGTCGTTGTAACCAACGTTAGAAACCATTAATTGCAATGGTTCATTTTCTTTAATTGTTGGAGGAGGTACTAAGTTAACGATTGCATCATAAAGTACTTTTAAGTTTCCAGTGTTAACTGCGGGATCAAGTGTCGCCATACCATCACGCGCGATCGCGTAAATTGTGGGGAAATCACATTGTTCTTCGTTAGCTTCAACGTCGATAAATAGATCGAATAATTCGTTGTGCACTTCTTGGATACGAGCATCTGAACGATCGATTTTGTTGATAACAACAATAATTTTAATGTTTTGTTCTAAAGCTTTTTTCAACACGAAGCGCGTTTGCGGAAGTGGACCTTCGGAAGCATCGCAAAGTAAGATCGCGCCATCAACCATGTTAAGTACGCGTTCAACTTCTCCACCGAAGTCACTATGTCCCGGTGTATCGACAATATTAATTTTATAATCTTCGTAAGTGAACGAAGCATTCTTGGCCGCGATCGTGATACCGCGCTCTTTTTCAAGATCCATCGAATCCATCAAACGTTCTTCGACGGCTTGGTTTTCACGGAAAGTTCCGGCTTGTCTGATAAGGTGATCAACTAAAGTTGTTTTACCATGATCGACGTGAGCAATAATGGCGATATTACGAATTTTTTTTGGATCTTGCATGTTCTTTTTCCTTTGATAACTTTCTTTAACTTTAAAAAATAACCCTAAAATAAAATGACTTAACCGTGACCACCCATAAGAAAATGGTCACCGCTGGTATCCTCTTGTTCTAAATCTGAGATTGAACTAAAGAAGCTTAACGCTGAATTGAGGACTTCGTCATTGTCCTTTATTTGAAATATTTGTTTTCGAAATGCAGCTGCTCCTGGATACCCCGTAGAGAACCAAGAGGCAAACTTTTTCAGTTGGATGTTCGTTATATGCTCTGAACATTTCGCCTGAATTTCCAGACTTAGGTCAGTAAATATTCCGTGGTAATTTCGTTTTAAATCAGATCTTAAAGGCTGACCTTTCCACAAGCTTAAAGCGTCAGCAAAAATAAGGGGATTCTTGAGGGCTCCCCGACCAATCATAACGCCGTCACATCCAGATTCATTTAATCGATTTAAAGCCTTTTGCGCAGTCAGAATATCACCATTTCCTAAAATAGGAATTTTAGATTTATTTTTTACTTCAGTAATAAAATCCCAATCGGCCAAGCCGCTATAGCCTTGGGCCCGTGTTCGCCCGTGAATGGCCACCCAAGAGATGCCCTCATCGTTAGCCAGTTGGCAAACATCGACAGCATTTCGTAAAGAGGAATCCCAGCCGGTGCGAATTTTAATCGTGACCGGAACTTTGACCGCTTTCACGCACGCTGATAGTACTTTTTTCATCATCGGAAGATCTTTGAGCATGGCGGAACCCGCCCCTTTTTTTACAACTTTGGGAACCGGACACCCAAAATTAAGATCGACAAAATCAGCGCCGTGCTCTTCGGCCACTTGTGCACCTCGGGCAATTATTTCTGGATCTTCTCCAAACAACTGAATTCCGATCGGCCGCTGCGATTCATCGTAACTCATCAGATCTAAAGTTCGTTGTGATTTATATTCTAATCCTGTCGCCGAAACCAGTTCGGTTACCACAACGCTGGCATCGAGTTTCCGCATAAATGTGCGAAAAGCGTGATCGGTAATACCCGCCATCGGAGCTAACACAAATGGGTTAGCTTTTAAGGCGTGAAGAGGATTTATTTTCATGCTCACCTATTTAGCGGAAGGGTGAGTGAATAGCAATGCTTAACCGGAGAAAACAGTTTTAAAACCCGGGGTATGAATTGCTTTTGATGGCGCGTGTGAAATCGATTCGCGAACGCCGATAGCGTGCTTAGCTAAGCAAAGAAAATGTAAATATTTCAAATAAATACTCTCGTACTGCTCCGCTTCTAGTAAGTGAACAGAATTCTAGATCGAGTGTTTCAAGTATGTTATGTTCAAACATATTGTATATTTGAAATTAAGAATTGAGCCTTACATGACAAAAAAAATATATTTAATTTTCTTGGTTATTTTTCAGCTTATGACGACTTCTTGCAATTATAAAATAAACAAAGACCCCCAGACTCCGAATACCACGACGATAACGGCTGTGCCCGATGCGGTTATTAGTTATAGCTTGGTAAAAACCGAGGCGGCGGCAGTTTGTTTGAAGTGCCATAGTTCATCTGGCCAAGCGCCCGATTTATCAACGAAGCAAGCTTTAATCGACAACATGGGAATGGTTCTGAGCGAAATCGCCGCCGATGATATGCCACTTAGTGCACCTCCGTTAACTAAATGCCAAAAAGCTGTTTTGCAAAAGTGGTACGACTTAGGAAGTCCAGATGAATCGACGACCACTTTAAAAACAATTCCCGAATGTGCGTCTTGATATGAAAGAAGATTTTATGAAAAAGAATGGTTTGAAACTTTTAATCATGGGGCTCGTTTTTTTACCCACCGCTTTTACGCAGGCGATGAAGTGCGGATCCGAAGTTGGGTTGAATGAAAAAATGTCGGCCAGTTCGGCGGCGCTGATCGTGTGGAAAAAAGATGGATCCATCAGCACGTGCTCGGCTTCAATTTTGGATCAGCGGCAAATTTTGACGACGGCATCTTGTGTTCAAGCCTTCGATCACGGTGTTGTGGTTTTTGCGGCTGATATTTCGACGGAGCTCATAAAAATGAAACAGGGAACAACGTTAACGAAAGAATCTTTCCTGACAAAATACCCATCACAAGAAATACCGAAGAATATTCACTTCCATCATGATTATAATGTAGCCGTTCCAAATATTCAAAATGATCTTGCGGTTCTGGATTTGAATGCCGATATTCCACTTTCATATAAGAAAATAGAGCTGGCAGCTGATCAAGCCGATTTAAATACTTTGCTTTTAAATTCAATCAATAAAAGCGTCACCGCTCTGGGCTTTGGCGGGATTAACCAAAGCGCAGGAGTTTTAAAAAACCAACTTTTAAATTTTGAGACCGTCAGCACAATCAATCAGGAATTGATACTGGTTCCGAATAAAATCGATGCCAGCTGCCTTGCGGGTGCTGAATTAGGTGATGCGGGCGGATCTGTTCTTTTATTTAAAGATGAAACTCCGGCGACTAACTTGATTCAAATCGGGGTGATGGTCGGATCGGAACTCAATGGGAATACTAACACCGCTCTGGTGACTAAAAAATTAATTGATGAAAAAATTTTACAGATCAAAGTCGCCGAACAGGAAACCCCGATCACTTATAGTCTCATTAAAACAAATTTTGCCGTTTGCTTGAATTGTCACAAATCGATGTTTAAGGATATTCAAACAACTCAGAAAAAATTAGCGGGTATGGTTGCGGAAGTGAATGCCGGCGATATGCCGCCGCCGAAAAGTGGACTTCCACCGCTTAATAGTTGCCAGAAGGCTTTGCTTCAAAAATGGTTCGACTTAGGTGCACCCGAAACTTCGACCACGACACTCGAATCATTACCAGAATGTAAAAAACCATAAAAGGAACGTATGAAAAATCTGCTGTTTTCAGTCTTAATTTTGATCCTTACATCTATATCGTTGGCTGAACCAGGAGCCGTCTTAGACTTTGCCAAAGCGAACAATAAAACGATGTTTAAGGCAACGGGCCGACCCGCCATGATTAAAATTAACGGTGAGGACCAAGGACCCTCGGGACAAATCAAACTCAATGACGGCGAACTTAATGGAACTTTGACGCTTAACCTCGATGGGCTGACCACAAAAATAGATTTGCGTGATGAGCATATGAAAAATAAATATTTAGAGATCGCAAAATATCCAGATGCTCAAATTATTTTTAAAAAAACGAAATCAGGCTTCAAATTAACGGATGCCGAAAATAAATCGCAAAATCTGGTCATGACGGCCGAATTTCAGCTTCGCGGAAAAACTTTGCCAATTCAGTTAACGGCAGATCTAACAAAAAAATTGAATAGTGTGACTGGCCAAGCGCGGTTTACGATCAAAGCGAGCGATTACCTCGACACGCTTCCAAGTTACGCAGGGATAAAAGTGGCCGATGAAGTCGAAGTAATCGTAGACGTGAATTGCGCAATTAAGTAACGTTATCTCATGAATCTACTTGCTCTTTTCTTAGCGCTTTTTTTATCAATATCGTCGTATGCCTTTCCGGAAAATATTCGGCATGGTTACACTAATTGTACAGCTTGCCACATTTCACCTTCAGGTGGTGGTGTCTTAAATGAATATGGCCGCAGTCTTTCAAAAGAAATCCAAAGTACTTGGGCTTACGAAGGTGAAGAAAACTTTCTTCACGGAATGGTCGATACAACAGCCGTCAAAGATTGGCTTGTGATTGGTGGGGATTTTCGTGCCGTTCAAGTTCATCAGGAAAATGATAATGTTAAACGTGGAAAATTTATTAAAATGCAGGCCGGTATTGAACTCGGAATTAATCAGCCGAAATGGGCCGTGGTGGGATCGTTTGGAAAATTTGATGACGAAGAATGGAAAACCGATTTTACACGGTATTATGCCCTGTACCGCGTAACAGATGAACTCACTTTGCGTGCGGGGCGTTTCTTACCTCCGTTTGGGATCAATAATTCTGAACACAATTTAGCCACGCGCGGCCCGTTGGGATTTGGTTACGGAGTCGAAAAAGATACGCTCGAAGCTTCCTGGCTTGGCGAAAACTGGAATTTTATTGGATCGTATTATAAAACGCAAAAAGAATTGTCTGACAATAATGAATCAGGTTACACCACTCTTGTTTCAAAGATTTTAGGTAATAATAAAATAGGCGTTCAGTATCTGAATGAAAAAAATGATTTTTATCAACGCCAAGTTTACGGTGTAACGGGATTATTTGGATGGACGGAGCATTTCTATTCTACTTTTGAATACGATAAAAGTGCGACCGAGGTGGATTCGACCACACCAATAACCAGGGGCCATTACGTCTTTCATCGTACAGGATATGAATTTTTTCAAGGATTTCACGGTTTAATTTTAAATGATTATCTACAAACTGATGAAAAAAATGGAAGCACAAAAAATTATAAATTTGGACCCGGTCTACAGTGGTTTCCTCGACCTCATTTTGACATTCAAATTTATTGGACACGGCAGCAGTCTATCCAAAATATAAAACAAGACGGCGACTACGCGTGGCTCACCCTGCACTACTACCTTTAAATATCGGCTAATCGAGCCAGTGAATACGATTCTCAGTTTTTCGCACGGCCTTGGGCGGTTGGTGTCCCGGGTACCCGATGACGACAGCGCACAGTAATTCCAAATGACCCGCTTTGTATTCCGGTAGCTCCGTCACCCCAAGAAATTGATCGACTTCTTGTTTAATTTCGAGTGGCGCGCCCATGGTGCAGCAGCCAAGCCCTTCTGCGACGCAGGCTAAATTCAAATTTTGCACCGCCATGTAAACGCTTCCGATACTGGTGTAATGACGTTCCTCTGGTGAATTCTCCGAATAGGCAAAGATGACCACTGGGGCGCCACCTAACGTGAAAAAAAATCTTTCAGTGAAATCATACAATGATGGCTTTAGTTTTGCTTTCAAAATATCTTTAATTCCCAGCCATGATTTTTGAGAAAATTTTAAATACTCATCTCGTTTTGCACCCTGAACCACAAAGAATTTCCAGTTTTGAAGATTTTTACCCGAGGGCGCATGAAAAGCGGCTTGCTCGAGCATTTTTTGAATCAATACTTTGGGAACAGGTTGATCGGTAAATTGTCGAATTGATTTTCTAGCCTGCACAAGTTCGTAAAAACTGTTTGTTATTTGACTCATTCTTGAGACTATACCAGAATACAGAGAAATGACCTCAACTAATAACAGCGCATCAACTTTGGAAAATTCAAAAACTTATTTGATTGCCGCTATGACCGTTGTCGCAATCATTATCGCTGTCTTGTCGTCTTCTCAAACAGTCAGAAACTATTTTTCACCGGCCTCAAATGGAACAACTCAGCGACAGATTTTAGCCAAAGTATTTTCGACTTATGACGAGATTAATTTTGTCATTTTCAAGATTCGCACCGGTGAAGGAATTGACATTGAAATTTACGAAAAAGATCCCGAGACTTTTTTTCAAAAATTGAAACAAAAATTCAGCTTTCCTGGCGATAAAGATGCATTTTTACTGGTTGATGGAAATTCGATTAGTCTGGCTTTAAGCGATGTCGACCAAAACGGAATCATGGATATTGTCATGCCTACGGTAGATCAATATGGTCTTTCCAGATTAAATGTTTTCAAATATGATTCCGACCTAAAACAATTTTCTCAAACTGTCGATAGCCAATAAACAGACTCTACCGTCCACCGATCATTTTTTCTTCTTCAAATCTTTCCACGATTTGCCTTCACGGGCTTTTGGATTTATTTGGAAAACATTTACCGCATTGTTGTGTTGATTCAAGCTTTCGGAAAATGCCGTCGTGCCGTCATTACGACTGACAAAATACAAATATTTTGTGTTCGCCGGTCTTAAAGCCGCCGCGATAGCGTTTTTTCCCGGATTAGAAATCGGCGTCGGCGGTAATCCGTAATTGGTGTAAGAATTATACCTAGTCGGTGTCATCAGATCAAGCTTGGTAATATTTTTTGGCATAGCACCCATGTTCATAGCAACGCCATATAGAACGGTCGGATCGGTTTGTAATTTCATTTTCTTTTTCAGTCGATTGTGAAAAACGGAAGAGACAATGGTGCGGTCTTTTTCATGACCTGTTTCTTTTTCCACGATACTAGCAAAAATCATAACTTGATTACGATTCCAACCAATTGCTTTGGCTTCCAACTCAAATTCAGTCCAAACCTTTTGAAATCTACGGACCATTTGGGTGATTACTTCTTTCAGTGTATCAAATTTTGTGATCTTGTAGGTTTCTGGAAACAAGTATCCTTCAAGACTTTCGCGTGGTTCACCTAAAACTTGATTGATAAATTCTTTGTCGCGAGTGAGATTGAAAAATTCCTCTTTTTTAGCGATGCCACTTCTTTCTACCAGTTCAGCAATATCAAAAATATTCGATCCTTCAACAACAGTAAAATTACGCGCGACGCTTTTTCCCGATGTGATCACGGCGATGATTTGATCGGGCGTCAAACTTTGATTTAATGCGTATTCACCCTTTTTTAATTTGGCGTTGGCCCCTTTAAATTTTGCGTACTGAAAAAATAACCAACGATTCTTAATCAAACGAGCTTCGATTAAATTATTCGACACGGTTGACATGGTTTGATTTGGCATGACATCAAATAAAATCTCTGTGGCATCGTCGCTTACCCCTGAATTGAGGAATTGATTTCCAAAAAAAACTATACTCACCGCGACGGCCGCAATGAAAATAGTTAGACTTAAAAGCGAGGTCTTGATCTTTTTATTCAAGCGTAACTCCTGGCAATAATTTTGTTTTATCTAAAGGCGTTGAGTCCTCTAAACTCGCCACCGGAACGGTACAATATTGAACCGCGAAATGCCCCGATGGTCTATCGTTTCCTGATTTTCCCATCCCACCAAATGGTAATTTGGAACTAGCCCCGTTGGTAGTTCGGTTTAGATTCAGTAACCCTACTCGAGCTTTTAACAAGGCTTCTTTATACAATTCCATATTTTTTGTAAATAAAGACATACACAATCCATAGCCGGTCGAATTGACGATTTCCAAAGTATTATCAAAATCACTCGAACGATAAATAGCAACATTGGGACCGAAAATTTCGGTTTTTTGATAAATAGATTTAGGATCAAACGATTTCACTAGATGAATACTCGGAGT
>JACMMZ010000029.1 GCA_014378775.1 Pseudobdellovibrionaceae bacterium | reverse complement strand
ATTCGTGGGCTTTTTTAAGCCTGAGAGAGTGAATTGATGATGATGACGACTGAGCAAAAAAAATCAATTAAAGCACCAACGGGAACTGTCTTAAGTTGTAAAGGCTGGCTTCAAGAAGCGGCTTACCGGATGATTCAAAATAATCTTGATGCGGAAGTAGCGGAAAATCCTGAACAGCTGGTGGTGTACGGTGGAATCGGAAAAGCGGCGCGGAATTGGGACTGTTACGAGAAAATTTTAGAATCCTTAAAGACTTTAGAAAATGACGAAACCTTACTGGTTCAATCAGGAAAGCCAATTGGAGTTTTGAAAACGCACGAAGATGCACCGCGAGTTCTTATAGCCAATTCAAATCTCGTTCCGAAATGGGCTAACTGGGAGCATTTTCATGAGTTAGATAGAAAGGGTTTGATGATGTACGGCCAAATGACGGCCGGTTCTTGGATCTATATTGGAACTCAAGGAATCGTTCAAGGAACTTACGAGACTTTCGCCGAAGTGGGGCGCCAGCATTTTGGAGGATCCTTAAAAGGTAAAATTATTGTGACCGCAGGCCTCGGCGGGATGGGCGGAGCGCAGCCGTTAGCTGGTGTTTTTGCGGGAGCCGTAGTGATTGCAGTTGATGTCGATCAAAGTCGAATCGATATGCGATTGAAAACAAAATACGTCGACGAACAAGCCGGAAGCATTGAAGAAGCGATTGGAAGAGCGAAGAAATACGCTCAAACGGGTCAGGCGAAATCAATTGCGGTTCTGGGAAATATGGCGACAGAAATTTGGAAGATGATGGATCTTAATTTCATCCCGGATATTTTAACCGATCAAACATCGGCCCATGATCCGCTGGTGGGCTATTTACCGGAAGGCTATTCCGTTGATGAAGCCAAAGCCTTCCGAGAAAAAGATGAGAAAGCTTATTTAGCCGCGGCCTATAAATCGATGGCTAGACACGTCGAAGGCATGCTGGCGTTTCAAAAAGCCGGAGCCATTACTTTCGATTACGGAAATAATTTGCGCGCACGAGCTGAAGAAGCCGGAGTTAAAAACGCTTTTGATTATCCGGGTTTTGTACCGGCCTATATTAGACCTTTATTTTGTAAAGGCAGCGGACCGTTTCGTTGGGTGGCTTTGTCCGGTGACCCGCAAGATATCGCCGTGACAGATTTAGCCATCAAGGAATTATTTCCACACAAAAAAGATTTGCACCGCTGGATTGATATGGCCTCTGAACGCATTCAGTTTCAGGGATTACCCGCGCGCATTTGTTGGTTAGAATACGGAGAGCGTGAAAAAGCTGGGTTACTTTTAAATCAGTTAGTCAAAGACGGAAAAGTTAAAGCTCCGATTGTGATTGGTCGCGATCATCTTGATTGTGGATCCGTGGCCAGTCCGAATCGCGAAACCGAAGCGATGAAAGATGGATCAGATGCGGTCAGTGATTGGCCGATGTTAAGTGCCATGGCCTTAGTCGCCAGCGGATCCACTTGGGTTTCGCTTCATCACGGAGGCGGCGTGGGTATGGGTTATTCTCAGCACAGCGGACAAGTGATTGTGGCCGATGGAACCGAAGCTGCTGCCAAAAGATTAAAGCGAGTTCTCACGACAGATCCGGCCATGGGAATTTTTCGTCACCTGGATGCGGGTTATGATGACGCCCGGGAAGCAGCGATCGAGCGCGGCGTAAAAAGTGTGTGGATCTAATCGATTCAGATTACTTTTCATGAAGATTTTTATTGTTTTGCTTTAAACTTTTTTCGCGGTCCATTTTTGTAACAAACATATAAACAAAGAATAGTGTAGCGCCGAAGGATATCAAAAACCAGATACCGACTAAGACTGTACCTAAACTTAAAAAATTTCCGTCGTACATTTCAAACATCTTATTTCTTTACCGAGGCCGTAATTACTGGGGCGGGAATGAGTTTTTTGATAATTTCACGGAAAGCTTTTTCTTCGGCCAGATTTAGCGGTTGGAAGAACTTTTTTTCAGCCCGCAATTTGGCCTTTTGACAATTTCCTAAAGTTTTTTTCCCCATTTTGGTCAGCTGGAGGTTTTTCACCCGGCGGTCGCTTGGGTGGGTCAGTCTTTCCACCATTTTTCGTTTTTCAAGACTATCTATGAGCTTTACCATTGAAGCTTTGTCGATCCCCAACTGGTCTCCGAGCTGAATTTGACTAATAAGTTCACCTTCTTCAATAATTTTCAGCAAAGCGAGATCGACAGTGGTGAGATTGAAAGCCTGCATTTCTTGATTCATCAAAGTCCGCAACAGAACCGTGGCTTTGTTTAAACAATAACCGCAGTACTTAATCAATGCCGGATGAACTTTTGTCTCGTCTTGATAATTAGGGAGTATATTTTTCTGGGGCATGAATTTAGTTTAATCAACAAATCGTTTGTATTGCAAACGATTTGTTGATATCTTATATAAAAAAGGGTTTTTTTATGAAAATAGTGATTTCGTTCGTTTGGCTTTTGACGTTTTGGGTATGCGGCCAGGCCCAAGCCGGCTCCGTCAGTCTGCAAAAATTAATTTCCGAAGCCATGACTCAATCCCTACAGTTACAAAAAACCGAAGCCGCTTACGATGAAGCTAGCTGGAAAAAAACCGAAACGCTTCAGGGGTTTCTTCCAACGTTAACGGGACAAGTGAATTATTTAACTAATAAGAAATATATGTTGGTCGACGTTAATCTTGGGGGTAGCCCGGCTTCGATTGCGCAAGTGATACCCACAACCCTCTACAGTTTGAATGCTAATCTTTCGTTATTCGATGGGTTTGCCAGCACCAATCGACTGAGATCAGCTTCGCATAACCAAAAATCTGCTGAATATGAAATTGAATGGGCGCGCTTTTCTGTCGAAAGAAATATCATTTTACAATTTTACAAAGCCGTAGCCGCGAAGGCATTAAAAGATGTCGCGGATCAAAATTTAAAAAGTTTGAATGATCACTTTAAAGATGCCCAGGCGCTTAAAAAAGCCGGAATGTCGACAAATTACGATGTGCTCCGCGTTCAGGTTCAAGCTTCTGAAGCGGAATCTGAAATATTAAATGCGCAGAATAATTTGGATGCCGCACTGATGAAGCTTGCCGAAATTTTGGGTCAAGAAACCGAAAGCCGCGAGCTTATCGGAAAGCTTCCTGAAATTGGAATCGATATCGTACAAAAAGCGTCGGGGTTAAAATCCGATGATCGAGCCGATTTAAAAGCCCTTCGGGAAAGACGATCAGCTGCAGATTTCTTAGATGATTCAACCGGGACTTACTGGGTTCCAAAAATTGCGGCTTTCGGACAATATCAATATTATAATAACATTAACGATAGCTTCAGCGACAAAGATAAATTTCGAGAAGCTTATTTAGTCGGACTCAATTTAACTTGGAATCTTTTTGACTTGGGCGCCTTAGCAAAATCGAAACAATCTTCAGCTCAGTATATTCAAGTTCAAAAAAGTATTCAGATTACTGAACTTAAAGCCAAACAAGAGCTCGATTTCTGGAAAAAAAGGCTTAATTATTTTATTGCTGTTTATCAAGCGCGTCGGGCTGATATCAATCGCTCCACTGAAGCAGTTCGATTAGCTAAAGAGGGCCGTCGCGCAGGAGTTCGCACCAATACCGAACAACTTGACGCTGAAGTAGATCTCGCACGTGTAAGAGCGCACCAAGTAAATGCCCAGATTGGTGCGCTCGAAGCTCTCATCAATCTCGAATTGGCCACCGGACAAGCTCTGTACAATTTCAACTAAAATGGATCAAAGGATATGAAAATGAATCAAAAAAATAAAACAAAAAAAATTATCGGAGTCATCGGTAGCATCGTCATTTTGATAGCAGCTTATTTTACTTATGAACATTTCTCGTACGTTGAAACCGACAACGCCCAAGTCGAAGCGCATTCAGTCCTAATTTCGGCTAAAGTCCCAGGCTACATTAAAGAAGTTTTTGTGACTGATGGCATGCAAGTAAAAAAAGGCGATGTTCTAGTTCAAATCGATGACCGCGATTATTCGTCACTCGTTTCAGCCACAAAAAGTGAAGTCACTTCGTTGGAAGCTCGTAAAAAAGATGCCGAAAAAAATTATTTTCGGATTAAAGAGCTTTACGGAAAATCTGTGGTTTCGGCGCAGCAGTTCGACGGCGCCACCGCAGCCTACAATGACGTCAAAGCTAGGTATGATTCAGCTTTATCTCGGGTCACTCAGGCCGAGCTCAATCTTGAATACACGCAACTCAAAGCGCCGTCTAATGGTGTGATCGCACGCAATTCAGCTGAAGTAGGTCAATTGGCAAACCCTGGCGCCCCGCTCGTTGGATTTGTCAGCTCTGAGGAAAGATGGATCACCGCTAATTTTAAGGAAACTGAAATTTCGGGGATTAAAGTGGGGAAAGCGGTGGACATCAAAGTTGATGCTGTCGCCGGAAAAACTTTTCAAGGAGAAGTAGAAAGCATTAGTTCCGCCACTGGAGCCACTTTCAGTTTATTACCACCGGACAATGCCACCGGAAATTTCACTAAAGTTGTTCAACGGGTTCCCGTCAAAATTAAAATTAAAGATTTGTCGCTCGATGAAAAATTAAAATTGCAAGCGGGACTTTCGGCTACAGTTAAAGTTCATATTCGTTAGATACCCTCACAGGAGATTTTTGTGACTCGTCAGTCGAAACTTATTGTTTTTGTAGCCGTACTGGCTTCTCTTCTTGAAATTATTGACACGTCGATCGTGAACGTGGCGCTACCAACTATGATGGGAAATCTCGGGGCCACTCTCGAAGATATTTCTCTTATTATTACGGGATACGCGATAGCAAACGCCATCATCTTACCGGTTTCTGCTTGGCTGGGCGAACGCATTGGACGACGGACTTATTTTTTAGGTTGCATCATTCTTTTCACTCTAACCTCAGTCGCCTGCGGTTTAGCTCCTAACCTTGGTACATTAACAGTTTTCCGGATCCTGCAAGGATTAGCCGGCGGAGCTTTGCTTCCGACTTCGCAAACTCTCATCTACGAACAATTCCCGAAAGAAAAAGCCGGCATGGCCGGAGCTATTTTTGGAATGAGTGTGATGATCGGTCCGACTTTAGGCCCTGTCATGGGAGGTTACTTAACCGATAACTTCGGCTGGCGTTCGATTTTTAATATCAATTTACCGTTGGGATTACTCGCATTATTTGTGGGAATGATGGTTATTTTCGATCGTGCAAAAACTCCCGCTGAGTTAGATCCGAGCCATCAAAAACCACCGCTCGATACGATGGGAATTGCCTTGATGGTGGCCGGTATTGGTTGTTTGCAGTTTGTACTTGAGCGCGGAGAATCGAATGATTGGTTTTCATCAAAAATGATTATCGCCAATGCTTTGATTGCAGCGATTTGTTTACCGGGTTTTGTTTGGTGGGAACTTCGCGCGCCGCACCCCATTTTAAATGTTCGTTTATTTAAAGACCGTATTGTTCAAAGTGGAGTCATGATGATGAGTCTTTTAGGATTTTATCTTTACGGCATCGTTTTTTTGCTCCCGGTTTTTTTAGGGCGAGCTTACCATTACGATGCGACACAAATAGGTTTCATGTTTATTCCGGGATCGCTCGTGACGATGGCCTTGATGCCTTTCATCGGGAAACGAATGCAAGCCGGTACTAATCCAAAAACGCTTATTATTATCGGATTTTTAGCGATCGAAGTCAGTTTGTATTTGATGACTTTATTTTCGCCTCTTTCGGCCAGGGATGAAGTTTATCGCATGTTGCTGGTTCGAGGTTTTGCTTTAGCCTTTTTATTTGTTCCTATTAATTCTTCAATCCTGAGTCAGTTTTCTGGATTAGCGATGGGACAAGTCGCGGGACTTCTGAATCTTTTCCGCCAGCTCGGTGGAAGTGCCGGAATCGCGCTCGTGGCAACTTTACTCAACACAAAGAGTCATCAAAATTACCAAGATTTGTCGAACCACATGAGCGCGCTGAATCCACAAGCTCAAAACTTTATGTACGGAACCGCCAACGGTATGAAATATAAATTGCCTAATTCGCTCGGAATGATGGACACCGCGACAGCTTCGTTGAAAGTTCTGTATCTAAAAACTCAAAACCAAGTTTTCATGATGACGTTTATTCAGCTGATTTACATCATGATGATCATTATGATGAGCGTGATTTTTCCAATTTGGTGGATTAAACTTCGTAAAGGTCCGATCAAGCCGGTCGATGCTCACTGATGTTACCAAGTTGTGAAAAATGAAATCCCCATATAACTACAGCGTGACAATTCACTTGAAAATTCGTAACTATCAGTGAACAAACAAAGGAGTTTTGAATGAAACATATATTATTAGCAGGTATACTCATGTGCTCAACAGCGGCTTTCGCTGAAGAAACGACAGCGGAAAAAGTAAACACCGGATTGAACAAAGCCGGAAGCAAAATGAACAAAGCAGGTCGCGACGCTTCGGAAAAATTTTGTGATTCAACCAAGGGAAAAAATGATGCATCATGCTTGGCTAAAAAAGCTAAAAATGCAGTAAAAAACGGCGTTGATTCAGCTAAAGACAAAGGTTCTGAAGTTAAAGATAAGGTCGACTAATTATGAAAAATATTAAATACGCCGTTTTGGCACTTTTGATCGGAACTCCTGCCATTTCAAACGCAGCCTTCTTTTTTGAACCAGGAATCACGTACCAGTCGCATGATACAAAAGTTAAAACGTTTCTAGGTGAATCTTCAGGAACCAATAAAGGTTTAGGAATAGGTCTTCGCTTGGGAACAAGCGTGAGCGATATTCTTTTTGCCGGAGTTGATGCGCGTTACGCAATGACGAAGTTTACAGACTCAGCTTTTAATACTTCGTCTGATGCAAAAAATATGGATTTAGCTCCGTTTATCGGTGTGCAAATGCCGATTGTCGGTTTAAGACTCT
>JACMMZ010000205.1 GCA_014378775.1 Pseudobdellovibrionaceae bacterium | reverse complement strand
TTAATTGAAAGACCTTGGAATTTTATCAGAAGTGATGTCTCAAATTTTTTAGTAAGTTTCATAAAAAAGTCCTCATGTAAATTTTTTGTATTGAGTCAACCAACAACTAGCGACTTTTGTACCAAGTGAAGGCGCATTAAAAATCAACTGAGAATGAATCCAAAACTAACTTATTGACATGTGCCATTTAACGTCACTCAGAGCGCAGGAAAGGTAATTTTTCCGATTGGGTGAAACAACGTTTGCGATTATATATTAAAATTAAAGCCCAGGACTAAATTATGATTTAACTGATCTTCTTTTACAGAATTATTTAAAATTTGAAGCATGTACGAAGCCTCTAAGGTTACCATTGAACCTAGCGAGGTCCCTGCTCCGATTGAATTTCTTGATTGCTGGAGGCCCTTTTTCAGCGAACCTGCATCGTTCCAATTGTAAAATAATTCAGAGGCCAGAAATGGCTTCCAATGAGAACCTATAGAAATTTCATCTGACGCTCCCCTTAACATCAGACGCGATCTATGAGAAATTTGATCAACTGATTTGAGGTCACGGTATTCTTGACGAAAACGTGTGGTGATTTTAAAACTATTCAAATTATAAGATTTAAGCCACTGAATCCATTGGCGATTTTCATTTTCTTCAGTCTTATAATCGAATCTTTTAAGTGTACCCACAAAGAAGGATCCTGAGTTTTCAGTTTTGAAATAAAATGCAGGTCTCAGCAGATATTCATATACTTTTTCTTGGCGATTAGATCTTCGTGCTTGTCCCTCAATATACCCGCCTAAATTAGACTGAATAATTCCCTGGGCAGTCAGACTTAACCATTGATTTCCATCTTCTTCGTAGGCCTGGACTGCAACTGGTGAAAGTATAAATATAAGTTTAATTAACCATTTCATTTTTACCTCTTTTAAAAAAACGAGCGCGTCTTTTTAGGGTTGCGCTCAGTTTTTAGTAAAATTATTTAGTTGGACTAAATGGTAAAGACGAATGATGTAATACGATTCGCAATTTGCCTTGAGCGTCTTTTTTAAAGCCCCATGTTTTATCGACAGTCGTTACCTTTCCAGATTTGTCAGTTAACATGACATTTCCCATCGTTAACGCCATGTCACCATTAATATAAACGGCAGCATTTTTGTATTCATACTTTTCCCAACCCCTTAATGCAAATCCGGTATCATTTGGGAAATTTGGATCTCCTCCAACAAAATAAGCAAGAGCGCCTTCTTTTGTGGTACGAAAAGTCTTATCGCCAAAAGTTAAAGTCGGTTTAAATAAAACAGGCCCCAAATTGTATCCATATGCTCCGTCAAGCACTGCAATTGCGGTCTCGCGCGCTTTTTGATTACTTTTTTCTCCATCTTTGCTGATTTGTATCAGAGCTTTTCCCCAAGCTTCTTGAGCGGCCTGGACTTCGGCTTCAGTGATATTGCTGTTTTGTACTGTGGATCCAAAAGCACTCGATGCTTTTTTAGCTTGCGCTGGCAAAGTAAATCCAATTATTAAACACGAAGCGACGATCATGTTTGTTCTGAAATTCATAAGCTATTCTCCTTTTTTTATGTTTCCGTTAACTCTACATTAAACGTATTTTAAAAATTGAAAAATAGATAAAAATAATGAATTTAATCGTTTTTTACGATAGTCATCTATTTTACTTAATCTTTTTGTGAAACTTTTCTACTTTGAAAAAGTAGCATCAGTACACCGACTACGATGGCCATGTCCGCGACGTTAAAAACGCCGGTACGGGCTAATGGTGCGAATTTGAGATCGATGAACATAAAATCAATCACGTGACCATTTAAATGCGTCAATCGATCGATCACATTTCCAATTCCCCCGGCTAAAATAAATGAATAGGCAATGGTTTCAGTTTGGGAAACTTTATTTTTCATAATCGACCAAAACATGACGGCTAATCCAATCGCGACAAATAAACCAAAAACCACAAAGCGCGTCGCCGGAGACATGTCCCCGCCCATCCCTAAAAAAGCTCCCGGGTTTTCGGCGTAAAGTAATTGAAACATTCCGTCCAAATGATTTATAGGTGCGCTATTTTTCAGGTGTTTCACCGCTAAGTGCTTGGTCCATTGGTCAGCTAGCACCAAAACCGTAAGAATACTTAAAACACTTAATATTTTCTTCGAGAAAATCTTATTCATAAAAAACTACTTTGCGTAAAACGTTTTTTGACCTTGGACCCGCGCCATCAGCTCAGGGCTCGGAGTAAGGCGCTTTTTAGCCGATCGGTTGGTGACGTAGAAATCTAATCGCTCAGAGATGTATTTGGCTCCTAAGCTGTCAGCGTATTTACATAACCCACCTCGGAACGGCGGAAATCCGGTACCCATGATCATGGCTAAATCCACTTCATCAGGCGTATCTACGATTTTAGCTTCGTCTAAAGCTCGAGTACATTCATTGACCATAGCAAAAATTCCACGCTCTATACATTCTTTTGTGTCGTATGGATTTTTGGGAGCCGCCAAACCTAATTCGGCATAAACGGTTTCATCTAATTCAACTTTACGGCCTTCAACATTGTATTTGTAAAAACCTAAATTTGTTTTTTGACCTAAACGATTTTTGTTCGCCGCCATTTTTTCAAAAATAGGAGACGTTTCGACGCGATCAGGAAATGCGTCTTTGAAAATTTTAAGAACCTTAACGCAAACATCTAATCCCACCGAATCCATCAATTCAAATGGACCCATCGGCATACCAAATTCTTGAACGAAAGCACGGTCTACAGTTTTTATATCCATACCTTCCGATAACAAAAATGAGGCTTCAGCCATATAAGGCAAAAGCAAACGATTAACTAAAAATCCCGCGCCGTCTTTCACTACCACCGGCATTTTCCCCATTTTTTTCGCTAATTCAAAAACTGTCGCAATCGTCTCGTCCGAAGATTTTTCTCCGCGGATCACTTCGACCAACGGCATCTTGTGAACCGGGCTGAAGAAATGCATACCGGCGAAAAATTCCGGATGCGGATGACCTTTGGCCATTTCATTCACCGATAACGAAGACGTATTAGTTACGATGATGGCATTTGAACGCATATTTTGAGCCGTTTGAGCAATTACTTTTTGTTTTATTCCCATATCCTCAACGATAGCTTCAATGGTCACGTCGATATTTTTGAAGCCCGAAAAATCTAATGTGGAAGACACCAATGACATTTTTTGCGTGAATTGATATTGATCGATGACTTTTTTCTTCGCCAGTTTTTTCCATAAATCGTAAGCATGCTTTAAGGCTTTTGCATTAGCTTCGTTCGAGATATCTTTGACTCGGACCGAAATTCCTTTGTCCGCCGCCACGTAAGCGATTCCGCCCCCCATGGTTCCCGCACCCAAAACACCTAAGTGCTTAACAGGTTTTGCCTTAATATTGGAATCATGAACGCCGGTAGATTTTTTAACCATCTCGGTTAAATAAAAAACGTGGATGAGATTTTTTGAAATATCCGTTGTTGCTAATTTAGCAAAATGATCGCATTCGATCTGCAGGGCTTTTGCACGATCCGAATAACCATAAGTTTTCTTTACGACTTCCAAAGCCTCTATCGGGGCAGGATAATGACCTTTCGTTACTTTCAACGTCGCTTCTCGTGCTTTTGAAAAGACGATACCTTTTAAAGGTCCTTCAAGTAATTGATTAACAAACCCTTTTGCTTTAAAAACTTTACGACGTTTTCCCCCACCTTGAGCAAGAATTTTTTCGATTTCTTTTTCGGTGAACGATTCTAATAAATTGGGATGAACGGCGTAATCAACTAAACCAATTTTTTGAGCTTTCTTCGCATTTAATAATTTACCGGCTAAAATGACATCTAAAGAAGCTTGAATTCCTACGGTACGTGGTAAGCGAACGCTTCCTCCAAAACCTGGTAAAATTCCTAACTGAGTTTCAGGTAATCCAATCCGTGTCGAGGAATCATCCGATGCTATTCGGTAATCACATGATAAAATTAATTCACAACCACCACCCGCACAGGCTCCGTTAATCATAGCCATCGTTGGCATCGGAAGATCTTCGATCATATTCATAATGGCTTGACCGCCGGACACCGCTTCTCGAACCGCGGCTTCGGTGGTTAATTTTTTGATTTCTTCAATATCAGCACCCGCAATAAAAATTTTAGGCTTTCCTGATCTGAAAATCACAAATTTATAATTTGAAGTTTTCAATTTTTCTAGATGATTTCTTAACTCCGTCATAACGGATGAAGAAAGTTTATTTACTTTTTCTCCTGGAAGATCAAAAGTTAAAGTTGCGATGCCATTTTTTTCCGTAAGTATAATTGCACTCATGTTATTAACCTTCATTCTCGATAATCATTGATCCACCCTGACCACCACCAATACACAATGTGGCTAAACCAAATTGTGTATTCGATCGTTTTAATTCCTTCATCAAAGTCAAAACTAAACGCGTGCCGGTTGCGCCGACGGGATGCCCTAAAGCGATTGCTCCGCCATTCACGTTTAATATTTCGTCGCGAACTTCGCCAATTTTATTCGATAAACCAAATTTTTCTTGCGCAAATTTATCTGAATCAAAAGCGCGCTGACACGACATCACCTGAGCCGCAAAAGCTTCATTGAGTTCTATGCGGTTCATGTCTTTCATGGTCAAACCTGCGCGCTTAAGAGCGATTGGCGTTGAATAAACGGGTCCTAATCCCATGCGTTCAGGCTCAAGACCCGCGAAGGCATACCCGCGAATTTTTGCCTGAGCTTTGTAACCTAAAGCTTCCGCTTTTTCCCGGGACATTAATAACACCATGGCCGCACCGTCGGTTAAAGGACAGGCGTTTCCGGCCGTTATCGTTCCCGTTAATTTATCAACCATCGGTTTTAATTTCGCTAAAGCTTGCATGGTTTGATCGGCACGGGGGCCAAAATCATTTGAAATAAATTCTTTAAAATCAGGTTCTAAAAATACCGTAGCAATTTCTTCAGCCAATCTTCCTTGAGCGGCCGCTGCTTTGAGATGTGAATTCAAAGCAAACGCATCTTGCATTTCACGTGTTAATCCCCACTCTTTAGCCAAAATTTCTGCCGTACCCATCATGTTGATTCCCACAAATGGGTCAGTTAAACCATCAATAATCGATATAATCGGTTTGTATTTTGTTTTCGACATCGGAGGCGTGGTCACCATCTCTTTAATTTGAGACAGATCCGCTTTGAACCAAGCCCATAAAGCCGATAATTTTTGGCCGGTTGTTTTAGCTGTCGATAATCTTTCGATAATCGAAGTAATTGAGGTCGGCATGATTAAAGGCATCTGCGACATGTTTTCTGTTCCACCGGCCACGACGCAATCCATAGTGCCTGATTTTATTTTCTCGAATCCATTCGAAATACTTTCTAAAGCCGATGCGCAGTTTCGATGAACACTGACGGCTGAAGTTTTTTGTGGAATTCCGGAATTTAATGCAATCACTCGCGCAATATTCACCGCATCCGAAGGGTTTCCCGTGTTACCGACGATCACTTCATCCACAATTTGCGTATCTAAATTAGATCGTGCAATCAATTCCGTCAGGGCCACTTGACCTAATTTTGCAGGGTGCACAAATTTCAATTTTGAACCTGCTTTTGCAAACGGTGTACGCACACCTTCTACAATGACGACGTCGCGTGGTGATTTTGATGAACTCATGGGTTAACTCCTGATGTTTTAAATCATGCTAGCGCCAAAGTTAAGCCTTGTCCATTGACGCTTCTCAACAACCTGAAAGTTATGAGTTTCAAAATTGACCTTTTTGCAGCCTCGACCCTAGAATGAAAACTCTAACAGCACGGAGTATACATTGTCCTCAAAAACAGAACACACAGCATTTGAAAAGCAGGCCTTAGACTTTCACAAACTCGGACGTCCAGGAAAAATCGAAGTTGTCTCAACGAAACCTTGTAATACTGAAAAAGCTTTAGCTTTGGCTTACTCTCCAGGTGTTGCCGTGCCTTGTTTGGAAATCGCCAAAAATCCCGATTCCGTTTACGACTACACATCTAAAGGTAATCTTGTGGCCGTTATTTCTGACGGAAGTGCCGTATTAGGTCTAGGGAATATTGGTCCTTTGGCCCCAAAGCCCGTGATGGAAGGTAAAGGAATTTTATTTAAAAATTTTGCCGGCATTGATGTATTCGATATTGAGGTTAAATCGACTTCGGCCGCCGAATTTATTGCAGCGGTTCGCACCTTAGAGCCTACCTTCGGCGGAATTAATCTTGAGGATATCAAAGCTCCGGAATGTTTTGAAATCGAAGAAACCCTGAAACGAGAGATGAACATCCCTGTGTTCCACGATGATCAACATGGAACGGCCATTGTATGTGGTGCAGCTTTGCTAAACGCCTGCGGCATCGTAGGTAAAAAATTAAATGAAATTAAATTAGTGGTCAACGGAGCTGGTGCTTCAGCCAGTGCCTGCACCAAAATTTTTATCAGTCTTGGTGTTAAAAAAGAAAACGTCATCATGTGTGATTCCAACGGCGTGATCTTTAAGGGTCGCACCAAAGGCATGAATAAATACAAAGAAGAATTCGCCGCCGAAACACAAAAACGCAGTCTGACCGAAGCTCTAGATGGGGCTGATGTCTTCGTCGGTCTTTCTGTGGCGGGAGCCGTGACCGGAGAAATGCTCAAGCTGATGAAAAAAGATCCGATTATTTTTGCCATGGCTAATCCCGATCCAGAAATTACACCAAGCTTAGCGAAAGCGGCTCGTCCCGATGCCATCGTAGCCACGGGGCGATCGGATTATCCAAATCAAGTAAATAATGTTTTAGGCTTCCCCTCTATTTTTCGCGGCGCACTCGATACAAGATCAACCCAAATCAATGAAGAAATGAAATTGGCGGCTTGTCACGCCCTAGCCACGTTAGCACAAGAAGAAGTTCCCGACACCGTTTCCGCAAGCTACGGCGGACAAAAATTTCAGTTCGGTCGAGAATACCTGATTCCAAAACCATTTGATACCCGTGTGCTGTTGTGGGTCGCTCCGGCTGTGGCAAAGGCCGCTATGGATTCCGGTGTCGCACAAAAACCCATTACAGATTGGCAAGCCTACCACGATCGTCTTGAAGCCATTCAGGGGCCGAAGAAAGTTTTCATCCGTTCGGCTATTCACCAAGTCCACGAAATTGCTAAACGTCAGGGACGATTGCCTAAAATTGTTTTTCCTGAAGGCACCAGTCCTAAAATTCTTAAATCGATTCGTGCTTTGATAGATGAAAATATCTGCCAGCCCATCGTGCTGGGTAATCAGCAAGAGATTCTGGCCGTGGCCAAAATGAATTCGATCGACATGCAAGGAATTGAAATCCAACAATTTGAATCCCATCCCCTATTCGAAAAATACACTCAAGAATTATATAAACGTCGTGGAAAAAAAGGTGTCGATCTTAAAAAAGCACGTGAGCTCATGCTGAATCCAAATTATTTTGCGGCGATGATGATTGACCAAGGCGAAGCCGATGGAATGGTCAACGGCGCCACGACAAATTATGCCGAAGCGGTTCGCCCGATCCTTCATACTATAGGCGTAGCGAAAAATTTTGTTCCGGCCGGATTAAATATTCTTATTTCTGATGATAAGTTATTATTTTTAACTGATACTACTGTGAATAAAAATCCGAGTGCGGTAGAATTAGCTCAAATTGCAATTCAAACAGCGTTCGTTGCCGAAAAATTCCAACAAAAACCGCGTATCGCTATGTTGAGTTATTCGAATTTTTCCGGCGCCGACGGCACCCCGAGCAAAATGAAACAGGCAGCTGAATTAGTCCGAACCCTTCGCCCTGATTTGATCGTCGAAGGCGATATGCAGGCCGATACCGCGGTCAATTCAGATATTCAAGATAGCATCTTCCCGTTTTCAACCCTCAAGGGCGAAGCAAATATTCTGGTTTTCCCGAATTTAGAAAGTTCAAATATATCGTATAAATTACTTCAGCAATTAGGAAAAGTGGAAGTGGTCGGACCCTTCTTACTTGGAGTACGTCGCGCAGCCAATGTGCTCCAACGGACGACCACCGAAGAAACTATTTTTAACACAGTGGTGCTAACGGCCTTAGAAGCTCAAATCATCAACGATAAACGGGCCGAAGCTGAAAAAAGGAATTCCACACTTTGACAGATTTGCGCATCAAAGACAAAGATAAGACCATTGTCGTTGGTGTCGGTTTAAAATCCGATGCTCTGACGGAAATAAAAGAAAATCTTTGTGAACTCGAGGAGCTCGTGATCGCGGCCGGCGGTGATGTGGTCGGTTCCACGGTGCAAGTCTTACCGGCTTGGAATCCGGCAACTCTGATCGGCAGTGGTAAGGTGCAAGAAATCAAAGAGATGGTGCAAGAATCAAAAGCCCAGGCAGTTGTGATCGATCATCAGCTGACCGGCATTCAAGCCAGGAATCTTCAAGAAGAAATCAAAGTCCGCGTTTTAGACCGAACACAATTGATACTCGATATTTTCGCTCAGCGGGCCCGCACTTACGAAGGTAAACTACAAGTAGAGCTGGCTCAACTGTTGGATCAAATGCCGCGCATGATTGGCGCCTGGAATGATTCGTTATCTCGTCAAGGTGGAGGCATCGGAACCCGTGGCCCGGGTGAATCGGCTTTAGAAAATGATCGTCGCCGCGCCAAAGAAAAAATATCGATCATTAAGAAAAAATTAGATGAAGTTTCAGCCCAGCGGGCTCAGCACCGCCAATCTCGAAAAAGAAATGAAATCCCCAGCTTTGCTTTGATCGGTTACACCAACTCCGGAAAAAGCTCGTTACTGAATCGACTGACCGGATCCACCGTTGTAGCCAAAGATATGGTGTTCGCGACACTAGATCCGACCACACGAAAAGTTTTCTTAGATGACGGGCCTCCCGCGGTTGTGACTGACACCGTGGGATTTATTCGCAAACTTCC
Organism: Pseudobdellovibrionaceae bacterium; assembly: GCA_014378775.1. Lineage (GTDB taxonomy): Bacteria > Bdellovibrionota > Bdellovibrionia > Bdellovibrionales > Bdellovibrionaceae > Pseudobdellovibrio. Next base: position 3,448 of record JACMMZ010000205.1, on the reverse strand, counting down.
GACTCAATTGATTGAAGCTTTCAAGGCCACGTTAGAGGAATCCGCGGAAGCCGATATTTTACTTCATGTCGTGGATTTATCTTCGCCGAATATGGAACGTCAAGTGGAAGTGGTGGAAGGCTTAATCAAAGAATTTAAATGGGAAGATAAAAAAATTCTTCATATCTTTAATAAAGTCGACGTGGCTTCGCCCGATCGACAATTCAGAATAAAACAATTTCCCCGCGTTTTCGTGAGTGCTTTAACCGGACAAGGCTTTGAACAACTCAAAAAAATAATGTCTGATCTGATTAACGAAATGCAAACTCAAGTCGAAATGTATTTTTCCAGAACCGATGAATATAAATTGTATGACCTCAGCCGTGAAGCCAAGATCGTCCGCAAAGAAGCGGCCACTGAAGGAACTATTATTATTGCGATGATGACACCGACTTTGATCAATAAATGGAAAGATTACTTGGTTAAATAATCCAATTTAATAGATTTACTTACGCGTACTGTATTTATTCAATAAATCCACGCGTAAACGAGCCACTTTATCACAATCTGAATAATTTTTTTTATCCTGACATTGCTGATTCATTTTCTTTTCAAACGCCGTCCATTTTTCTTCCGAGACCAAAATAGTTTTAAAATCTTTTTCTGAGGTCGCCTCTTTGAACTGACCTAATACCTTGTTTTTTGATACGGCTTGTACCAACGATTGAGCATACTCGGATTTTTCATTTTCATCGAGCATATTTAATTCTTCAAAACTGAATGTCCAAACACGATCTAAGTCAGGAACGGCTTTGACCTTAGATTTAGTTTTTTCCGCAGCGCTTAAAGGCAAGCATCCTAGTAATAAAATAACACTCCAATTTTTTAGATTTAATTTCATCGGTTTAGTCCTCTAATTGGAGCTGGTAATATCGTCGACATCTTTGAAGTTGCTGCCGTGATCGCCGCAGCAATAGCTATTCGTGCCGTCTCTTTATCTTTTTTTGAACTTAAAATTTGGTATTTTTTTCGGTCCTGACAAGTGCTTTTATCATACATCGTAGTTTCTTTATCACCTTTGTAACCAAAGGAATTATTTGCGTCATAAAGATCCATATTGCCCGAATAAAAATCAAACCGGTTTCGTCCGTCTATGGCACCGCCCACATCATCGACTCGAAAATATCCCGGATGGGTGAATAAACTTCCGTCCGGTAATTTCATTTTTTTTCCCTTTAAAGCCGGCATGCTGATAAGGTCACCCATATGATAATAATTCGCATCCGCGGCAACTGAAATATAAGTTAACATGCATTCCCCCGATCGTCCAATCGTCGTCGGACAATTCCGAGTTTTATCATCATTTTTCATAATGACCACATCTTTTTTGAATGTGTAAATTTCTTTGGGATTATAGCGACCCGATCCCTGCATTTTAACTTCGGATTCAAATTTAGCACAGACTCGGTCCGTCGCTCGATAAGTCACAGGATCATATTTTGATTTTTTAGATTTAACTTCTTTTCCGTAATACCACTTGTTACAAACGCGCAATGCGCTGGGCGTGTAATACATGGTGCTGCTGGCGATCGGCACCATGCAAGGTTGGGCTTCGAAACTTATAAGAAAAATGGAGATGATGAAAATATTTTTCATAACCACATCTCGTCATTTCTTAAAGATATCTTAAGTCAAATTGTGCATTTTCATGCTTCAAATTAGACTAACGTCTGAGAAAGCCGTGCGCCTTGTTCGCCCATGATCTCTTTAAATTCTTTTTTGGTTAAGTTTCGGACGTGGTCATAGCATTTAGCATAAAATTCTTTGTGATCGGTGTACCCGTTCCAAAATGTTTTAAATTCGGAAGCTGACAAAATTTCCTGTGTGGTTTCTTCCGTCGACCATTCGGTCCGGTTTAAAAAAACCAGTTGATCGGAAATATCTCGGGGCGAAAAATCGAGCTGCACCAGACACTCTTCTGCCAGGGACATTTCGATGTAACTGAGGTAATCACTTAATTGAGACCATCGGGCTTGACCGGCTTTTCCTCGGTCACTGGTGCAATGATACGTTGTGCATACAACGCCCCGAAATTCCCAGATTCCGCAGTTTTGCTCTGTCTTATTGTAATAGGGACAAAGTAAATCTTCACGGTTTCCGAAATCTTCGAATTCTCGATTGATGAATTCGTATTGAAATTTCAAAGTCGGAAAGACGCCCAAAGGTAAAGTGAACTGACGTTCTTTAATTTTATTTTCAATAACGGCTGCACCGGGAAGTTTTTTATCCAAAATACCGCCAACGGCAAAGTTCGGAACGAAAGGATAAAAAGTGCAGCATTTAAGATGGGGTTTATACAGATATAAAAAACGCTTGTCTCGTGATCGTAAGCAATTACCACAGGTGGCTTTGGTTTCGGTCGCATCGGATTGTAATAAATTTTTTTCTAAAAGATTGGAGTAAAATTCGGGAAGGATTTCTTTAAGCAGCGCCAAGGCGTAAGTTTACTTTTTGAACGGCAGATTTTTTTCGTTCACTCGAGCGTTAGCTCGAGTTCCCGCATGATCACGCCAGTTGTATTCATTTGATTTGATGTACTTGGTTTTCCAATCATCCCATTTTTTCTTAGGCAACTGGTGAGCCACGGTGCCCGTTTCGTCAAAGATTTCAGGATCTTTACCCAGTAAGAAATCAGCCACTGATTTTAAAATTCCCATAATATTCCCTGACCTCTCAATTGAACCACTGAGAGCTCAGTGTAACTATATTTTGGGGTTTGCGCAAATATCAATAATATCTAAACCCTTTTCTTCACCTGGATATTTTCCTGCAGTTAACTGCTGGAAGCATTCACGCGAAGCTGACTTGAAAGCTTCTTCATAACTACTTGCTTCTTTTTTGATCTGAAATGACTTTTTTGAAAGATCTTTATAATTAAATGACCAGCTCTTCGTGTGGCCTGAATTGACCGACGCTGAAGCCGGCTCACGGCGAGACATTTTCGAAGCTGAGCTTTCTTCATCATAAAGATGAGTTACTGAGAAACTAAAGATTAAGAAGTTTAAGGCCAGGACAACGGTAATATTCATCAGCTTCGTCATAAAAACCTCCAAGGTTATACTAGAGTTATATGAAATCCGTGTGCCAACATATTTTAAGTCATCTCATAACAAGACAGCCTATCTGCTTGTTTTTACTCGTTAAAATTTAATATCATCTTGATACGATTAAAAAGGTGTCTACACTTTTGACAGCTGCTTTTGTTTTTTAAATTTGCGGGATACTAATATAAGATATTTTCACTTTTTTTTCTTTTAGACTAAAGTCCTGGGAAAATCTGCCGATAAGTTAAATATAAGGGGAGATGTATAACTATGACTAAAAATAATTTGAAGACTTACGGGGTGTTGTTAATTGGTGGCTCTATTTTAATGCTTCAATTTCAAAATTGTAGTCAAACACAATTTTC
>JACMMZ010000204.1 GCA_014378775.1 Pseudobdellovibrionaceae bacterium | reverse complement strand
AATTACATAAAAAAATTGGTCAGGCTCGGCGCGCAAGCTTTATGACGGCCCATGGATCTTTTCAGACACCGTGTTTCATGGCCGTCGGTACCAAAGCTACGGTCAAGGCCATGACTCCGGAAGAGCTCATCGAATGCGGGACGCAAGTTGTTTTAGGTAATACTTACCATCTGCATTTACGTCCTGGTGAAAAAATCATTAAAAAACTAGGCGGCTTACATCAGTTTATGAACTGGCATGGTCCAATTTTAACCGATTCCGGCGGATACCAGATATTTTCTTTATCGAGCTTAAATAAATTATCGGAAAAAGGCGTCGAATTTAGATCGCATATTGATGGATCTAAATATTTTATCTCGCCCGAGAAAAGTATGGAAATCCAAATGGATTTAGGTTCCGACATCATCATGGCTTTCGATGAATGTTTAAAATATCCGGCAACTGATGAGGAAATTAAAAGATCGATGGATCTGACTTACCGCTGGTTGCTTAGATCTCACGAGGCCATGATCAGGCCGGAAAGTTCTCTGTTCGGAATTGTCCAAGGGGGACTTAGTTTTGAGCATCGAAAATATTCCTTAGCACAAGTCACCAGTGTGGATCTTCCAGGATATGCCTTAGGTGGATTTTCCGTGGGTGAACCAATTCATTTAATGCACGAACTGATGCCGCAAATTGCGCCGCTGATGCCGGAAAATAAACCGCGTTATTTGATGGGTGTGGGAACGCCGTTAGATTTAGTTCTGTCGGTCGATGCGGGTATCGATATGTTTGATTGTGTCTTGCCGACGCGGGTCGCGCGAAACGGAACTTTGTACACGTGGTCGGGTAAAATCAGCATCAAACGCGAGATGTACAAAGAGGATCCTTCACCACTTGATGCTGAATGTGATTGTTATACTTGCAAAAATTATTCGAAAGCCTATCTTCGACACTTATTTTTGAGTGGTGAAATATTAAGCGCAAGGCTTAATACTATCCATAATCTTCATTTCTATATGACTCTGATGAAAAAAATGAGAGACACAATTGAAAACGATACATGGGAAACTTTTAGAAATGATTGTCTAACGCGATTCGTAAGATCAGATAAGGATTCTTGAACAGTTTAGCGTTTAAGTGTTCAATTTTACTTTAACTTTTTAATTCATCACAAAAGGACAAAGTATGTTGAAAACAATCATCTCCGCGCTAGCTTTAATCTTAACTCAAACCACAGTCGCGCTCGCTCAAACAACGCCGGTTGTAGCTCCTGGGGCTTCGGAATCAGCTCCGGCCTGGATGCAATTCGTGCCGATTGCTGTGATTATGTTTGTATTTTATTTTTTCCTGATTCGTCCTCAGGCTAAAAAACAAAAAGAACAAGGCAATTTTTTATCGACTTTAAAATCAGGCGATCTAGTCATCACGCAGTCGGGTATTTTAGGAAAGATTTCAAGTATCAATGATCATATTGTCCATCTTGAAATTGCCAGTAATGTTCAGATCAAGATTCTTAAAAGCCAAGTGCTAACATTACAAAACACCACAAAATAATTTTTATAATTAAACATAAAGAGGGATTAACATTATGGAAAATTTAAAACTCAGAACATGGATAGCAGCAATTGCAATGGCGTTAGCTGTTGTATTCATTATCCCCAACTTCGCAGACACTTCGCGCATTGCGTGGTGGCCGGCTAAAAAACTAAATTATGGTTTAGATATCCAAGGGGGTATTCAAGTTGTTATGGGAGCTGATGTGGAATCGGTTATCAATACGACGGTGGTTCGCCAAACGGCCGCTTTAAAAAGTGAATTTGAAAAAGAAAATATTTCCATCAAAGGTTTCGCTACAACCAACGCTTCGACTGGATCCTTCGAAATCCTCGTTGGATCAGCTGTCGATGCTAAAAAGGTCGAAGAACTATTGACTAAAAATCATGCCGGTAGCCTGCAGGTTTTGACTGCAAACGCAGAAAGAGTTGAAGTTAAATATTACGACGCTTACATGTTGGATCAAAAACAATCCATCATCAAACAAGCCATCGAAACTATTCGTAACCGGATTGATGAATTCGGGGTGGCTGAACCCTCAATCACGCAGCAGGGTGCTGATCGCATCCTCGTACAATTGCCTGGAATGGCTGATGCTGAGAAAGCCAAGCAGCTTATCAATACCACGGCGAAGCTCGATTTCATGATTGTGAATTACACGAAGTCAGCGGAAGAGGTACGAAAATTAATTGATGAAGCTGAAAAGGCCGGAACTTATTCAATGAAAACCTTGAAGTACACTGATTATGTGGCGCGATTGAATGCGGATCTCAAAGGAAAAATTCCAGATAAGACCGTCGTTTATTTCGAAAAACGCGATGATGCAAAAAATATGGAAGTTGGAAGCACGCCTTTACTTTTAGAAACGGACACTGATTTAACAGGGGATTCGTTAGATAATGCTTCTGTTAGTTTTGACCAGTACGGAGCTCCCGAAGTGGCTCTTCGGTTTAATCCGACCGGATCAATTAAATTTGGTAATTTGACCGAAAAAAACATTAAAAAACAAATGGCCGTGGTTTTAGATAAAGTTGTCAAAACGGCGCCAACCATTAATGGAAAAATTCCCAACGGTTCAGCCGTCATCACTTTAGGTCGTGGTGGAGTTCGTCAAAACGTGATGGATGAAGCTAAATTAATTGCAACATCTCTGCGTGCTGGAGCTTTGCCAGTTACACTTGAACAATTAGAAGAGCGTCGGGTCGGTCCGTCTTTAGGTAAAGATGCTTTAGCTAAAGCTCAATTTGCCGCTATTTTAGGTGCAGTGATTATCATGCTTTTTATGTTAATTTACTACAAAGGTATGGGCGCGATAACGGATGTTTCATTATTAATTAATATCATCTTCGTTTTTGCAATTTTAGGTTCCTTAGGAGCGACGCTGACTTTACCGGGAATAGCCGGAATGGCATTGACCGTCGGATTTGCGGTAGATGCGAACGTGTTGATCAATGAGCGTATCAAAGAAGAACTTTTTGGCGGAAGCTCCATGCAGCAAGCCATTCAAGAAGGTTACGCGCGCGCCATGTCGGCCATTTTGGATTCGAATATTACCACGGCAGCAACGGCTTGTGTTTTACTTTATTTTGGAACCGGTCCCGTACGCGGATTCGCGGTCACGTTACTGGCGGGCTTAGCCACAACCTTATTTGCTAACGTATTTATCTCGAAAGTTATCGTCGATAACTTAGTCTATAATTTTGGTATCAAGAAAATTTCCGTTTAGTTTATAAATTTTGAAAATTAAGGATGAGATATGAATAAAGTAAATAATAAAACAGTAGATGATTTTAAAAAACACGACGGTTACGGAAAAATTGATTTTATCGGTAAAATTGGAATTTTTGGCGGTTTTTCAATCGTGATCACGATCTTGGCTCTGATTTATTTGGCGGTGCACGGTATCAACTACGGAATTGATTTTAAAGGCGGAACCGAAATCCAAGTCAAATTTAACGGCGCGGTAACAATCGATCAAATACGAGATTCAATCAAAGATATGAAGCTTGGCGAAACCGGCGTGCAAACCATCGGTGACGGGAACGAATACGTTTTACGTTTCCAAGGAGAACAAGGCCAAACTGATAAAGAAACCAATGAATTACTGAATGCTTCGATCACGCGCGTGAAAGAAAAAATCACCACCGCCTTTGCGGATAAATCGCCTGATTTTCGCCGAGTCGATACGGTAGGGCCGCAAGTGGGTGGAGAATTAAAACGAAGTGGATTATTAGCTATGTTTTATTGTTTGTTAGTAATTCTTATCTACGTTGCGATTCGTTTCGATTACAATTACTCACCGGGGGCCGTGGCGTGTTTATTTCATGATGCTGTGATCACCTTGGCGATTTATATTTTAGTTGGAAAAGAAGTTAACATT
>JACMMZ010000203.1 GCA_014378775.1 Pseudobdellovibrionaceae bacterium | reverse complement strand
GGAATTATTCCAGCTCGCTTCGCTTCAACCCGATTTCCCGGAAAGCCCCTGCAACTCTTACAAGGAAAACCTTTGATACAGTGGGTAACCGATGTGGTTACTGGGTGCTCCGCTTTATCTGATTTTTATGTCGCAACTGATGACCAAAGTATTGCGGATCTCTGTCAAAAAATAAATGTTAAATTTATTATGACGTCGACAAAAACGGCTACCGGCACTGACCGCGTGTTTGAAGCCTGTCAGCAGCTTAAAAAAAGCGGCGTGCAATTTGATGCCGTGATTAATATTCAAGGCGACGAACCCCTTGTACCGGTGGAATATATTGATTTATTGGCAGGGGCATTTGCCGCTGATTCCAGTTTACAAATGGCCACTTTAGCTCACCCCTTAGCGGTAGAAGATTTAGAAAATAAAAATGCAGTCAAAGTTTTGATCGATCAAAATGGAGACGCCATTTATTTCAGTCGATTCCCGATTCCGTTTTCTAAAGAAAAATATACTTCCACACCGTCTGTGCAAAAGCATATCGGGTTGTACGGATTTAATTTTAATTTCCTCGAGCGTTTTTGTCGTAAGCCTCAGTCCATCATCGAGATCAGCGAAAGTTTAGAACAGTTACGCGCCCTGGATATGGGAATTAAAATAAAAGTCTTGTCGGTGGAAAAGCCGACGTTTGGTGTTGACACTCCGGAAGACTTAGAAAAAATTGAAAAGTTATTAAAATCGGGGAAAAAAATATCATGAGTAGTAAGTATATCTTCATTACCGGCGGAGTGGTTTCATCCATCGGTAAAGGCTTGACCGCCGCCAGCTTGGGATCTTTGTTGGAAGCCCGTGGATTTACCGTGAGTATCATGAAATTTGATCCTTATTTGAATGTGGATCCAGGTACGATGTCTCCTTTGCAACACGGTGAAGTTTTTGTCACGGAAGACGGCGCGGAAACCGATCTTGATTTAGGTCACTACGAACGTTTCACTAAAGCCTTAATGAAACGATCCAATTCAGTCAGCGCCGGTCAGATTTATGACCGCGTAATTTCGCGTGAACGACGCGGAGACTATTTAGGCGGAACGGTGCAGGTTATCCCGCACATCACTGATGAAATTAAATCACGCGTATTTGAAGTATCTCACCAAATTAAAAATCAAATTACTTTAGTTGAAATCGGTGGAACCGTAGGTGATATCGAAGCACAGCCGTTCTTCGAAGCTATTCGTCAACTACGGCTTGAATTAGGTCCGACCAACACCGCCTTGGTCCACGTAACTTATGTGCCTTACATTGCCGTAGCCGGTGAACTAAAAAGTAAACCCACTCAGCACTCCGTTAAAGAATTACGAGAAATTGGTTTGCAGCCAGATTTTCTCATTTGCCGCAGCGAAAAAACGATTGATGACGCTTTAAAAGCTAAAATTGGGTTATTTTGTTCGGTTAAAAAAGATCATGTGATTTCGGCTAAAGATTCCAGTTCGATTTATGAAGTACCATTAGCTTTAAGTGATGAAAATTTTGACGCCCTCATCATTCAGCACTTAAAGCTGAAATCTAAAAAACCAGATTTAAGCGGCTGGAAAAAAATCGTTAATATCCAAAAGCATCCGCATCAGCTGGTCAATATTGCTATTGTGGGAAAATATGTGGATTTGAAAGAATCCTATAAATCTTTGCATGAATCTTTAGTTCACGCTGGAATTGCCAATAAAGCCAAACTTGTGATCAAATATATCGATTCGGAAAAAGTAACAAAACAAAACGTGAAAAGTTTATTAAAAGAAATGCAAGCCGTTTTGGTGCCTGGTGGATTTGGAACTCGCGGAGTCGAAGGAAAAATTTTAGCTATTCAGCACGCCCGTGAAAATAAAATTCCTTTCTTGGGAATTTGTTTTGGTATGCAACTTAGCGCGATTGAATTTGCGCGTAATGTTTGTCATTTGAAACAAGCCACGTCACGCGAATTTATCCAATCGTTAAGTACTGCGCAGCAATCTAAAATGGACGTGATTATTGATTCCATGGTAGAGCAGCGCGAAGTGACGGATAAGGGCGGGACCATGCGCCTGGGTGCTTTCAAATGTAAAATTCAGCCAAAAAGTTTAGCGCTTAAAATTTACAAAAAAAATCTGATCAGCGAGCGCCATCGTCACCGCTTCGAATTCAACAACAAATATAAAACAACTTTGGAAAAAGCTGGTTTAGTTTTTTCGGGAATGAACCCGGATCGTAATTTGGTCGAAATTATTGAAAACCCTAATCATCCTTGGTTTGTTGGTGTTCAGTTTCATCCCGAATTTAAATCCCAACCGCTGAATCCTCATCCGCTTTTCGTATCTTTTGTCAAAGCGAGTATTAAACTATGATTGATCACAAAAAAATAATTCAAGTCGCTACCGATGTTTTAAAAATTGAAGCCGAAAGTATTTTAAATCTAACCGAGCAGTTGAATGAAAATTTCTGTCGCGCCGTTCAGATGGTCGCCGAGTGCCAGGGTAAAGTTGTGGTGACCGGTATTGGAAAATCAGGTCACATCGCGCGTAAAATTTCCAGCACGCTTTCCAGCACCGGAACCGCCTCGTTTTATTTACACCCGGCTGAAAGTAGCCACGGGGATCTCGGGGTGGTTTCAAAACAAGATTTAGTGATCGCGATTTCCTACGGTGGAGAAGCCGCAGAACTGAATGCAATCCTTAATTACACTCATCGCAATGATATCAAGATGATTGCACTGACCGGAAAACCCGAAAGCACTTTAGGAAAAGCGGCTTCGGTTGTTTTAAATACTTTTGTGAAAAAAGAAGCTTGTCCATTAAGTCTTGCTCCGACATCTTCAAGTACGGCGACTTTAGCTTTAGGTGATGCTTTGGCCATGGCGGTCCTTGATCAGAAGGGATTTACCGCCAATAACTTTGCTGAATTTCATCCCTCGGGAACTTTGGGCCTGAGACTTCGAAAAATCAAAGACATTATGAAAAAAGAAGATGCCATTCCGTTTATTTATCCCCACACATCGATGAAAGAAATTTTAACAAAGATGACTAGCGCCAGTGTACGCGGGGCCGCCGGAGTGATCGACGCCAACAAAGATTTGATCGGGATTATCACCGACGGAGACATTCGCCGGTTTTTAGAAAAAAATGATCAGCCGTTCAAATCCGTCGCCGAAGACATCATGACAAAAGATCCCAAGACCATTGACGCCGGCGAGCCGGTGGAAAAAGCGCTCAGTCAGATGGAGAAAAATAAAATCCAAGTGTTAATCGTGCTGGATCAACAATCATCCGCGCCTCGAAAGCCGGTAGGGATGATCGCCTATCAAGATTTGTTAGCCACAAAATAATTTTTTGATCACAAGAGTTGAATTGCAAACCAGAAACAATTTCTACATCCAAAGGGCTTTTATTTCTTCGATCGACATTCCTTTGAGGCGTTTTTTTCGGTATGAGATAACTCCTGTGACTTCTTTTTCGTTCAGCTGAATGTAATTTTTGACATTGTGGTAGGCCCGAATACTTTTTGCTAAATGAGTAAAAGGCCGATGCATCCACAAATCAACTTTCGGCACTTCAAATCCGTTCTTTGCGGTGGAGCTGGGGGTACCGGTCACCGCCAGTTTCAAAAGCCCTTCTTTTTGAAACTGCTGCGAAATTTGTCCGGCTACGACACGGAAGAAGTTTTGAAAAAAACTTCGGCGTGAAGTTCGGATCAACAGGTGAATGTGGTCATTTTGAATCGACACCTGTTCGATTTTGATAAAAAACATTTTGGCATAGTGCTGAATAATTTTTTGCGTGAGCAGAAATCCCGAGGCAGATCGTAGTGTGCGATGACGAAGTTTTTGCTTATGTAATTTAAACACAAGATGATGAGGGTGTTTGGTCGAGAGAGGTCTTGAAAACCGTCCGGCGCGCTTTTTCCGAAGTTCACCTCCGTGTTTGTACCGATGATCCCATTCGTATTTTAAAAATGATTCTTGTTTGTTCCGTTTCATGTGACCGATACCCCCAGAAGTCTTTGTTCAAAGCAAAAAATGGGGAAAGATTCGTTGCGCGGATAGGATCGATGACGGAATGAGTGATCCGGTGGGCGGATTGTAG
>JACMMZ010000028.1 GCA_014378775.1 Pseudobdellovibrionaceae bacterium | reverse complement strand
TTAAGGTTGATTTTTATTTACCTTAAGTGTGTAGAGTAAAACCTCTATTAACAAATTCTCCGAGGTCTAGCTCGGCTAAAACGTGATAAAGGTCTGACTATGCCCCCGCTTTTTTCGCGGTGTATTCGTTATAAGTCATATCAAAGGTATTTAAGTTATTTTTATCTATTTCAAATACCCGGGTGGTGATTTCACGTAAAAAATGGCGATCGTGCGACACCATCATGACGGTTCCCGGAAATTCTTTGATGGCTTTAAGTAAAACTTCTCGCGAACGAATATCTAAATGATTCGTCGGTTCGTCTAAAACCAGTAAATTCACGGGATGAGATAAAATACAGGCCAAAATTACGCGTGACTTTTCGCCACCAGATAAAATCGAAATTTTCTTTTCTACTTCTTCTCCGGAAAATAAAAAAGCACCCAGTAAACTTTTAATCGATCCTAAGGTCGCGTTCGGAACGCGTGATTCGACTTCTTGCAAAATAGTTTTATTCGGATCTAAAACATCTAATGAATTTTGTGAAAAATATCCTAAGCTAATGCTGGGGCCGACGTTACAAATACCGGATGTCAGATCGGTTTGTCCGGTTACGATTTTAAGAAAAGTTGATTTACCTGCTCCGTTCACCCCGACCACCGCAATCCGGTCTAACCGTTTTACTAAAGCGGTCGCATTGGCAAAAACAGGTTTTTCGCGGCCATCGGTCATGGTATATACTTTGGTTAATTTTTCGACCTTGACCACTTCCTCACCCCCGCGCGGAGGAACCGGCCAAATAAAATCCATAGCCCGATCTTCCGGTGGAATTTCAATGCGATCGATTTTTTCTAATTTTTTCACGCGTGATTGCACCTGAGCTGCATGCGAAGCCCGCGCCGCAAAGCGCGCGATGAATTCTTCTTCTTTGGCTAACATGTCATCTTGGCGGCGCGCCTGCGCTATAAGCTGCTCTTTACGAATGTCGCGTTCTTTTTCGTAAAAGTCATAATTTCCACCGAATACCGTCACCGCGCGATTGGCGATTTCAATAATCTTAACCACGAGGCGATTCATAAATTCTCGGTCATGGGACGTCATCAATACAGAACCCTTGTAGGCCTGAAGCCAAGCTTCTAACCACACAATCGATTCCACATCCAGATGATTGGTCGGTTCATCCATCAACAGCACATCAGGATTAAGTAAAAGAATTTTCGCTAATGATACCCGCATTTTCCATCCGCCCGAATATTGACCGACATCGACCAGCATGTCTTCATTCGAAAAACGAAGGCCGCCTAAGATTTCCTTAGCCCGAGATTCTAGATCGTATCCCCCCACGTTTTCAAATTCGGCTTGCAAATCACCGTAGCGTTCAACGGTTGTCATCATGTCGACTTCAGTTAAGTCAGGATCTTGTAATTTATCCTCTAACCGCTTTATTTCATCGGATAATTTATCTAAATTACCGGCCGACATGACCTCCGCCAAAACGGATCGGCCTTTCATGTTTTCAATATTCTGAGAAAAATAACCAACGCGCACTTTGTCGGGACGACTTACGCTTCCTTGATCTACCGATTCTTCACCCATGATCAATCGGAAAATCGTGGTTTTACCGGCACCGTTCGGTCCCACGAGGCCAATTTTATCTCCGGGATTTAATTGAAAAGAAGCGTTCGCAAACAGAATTCGGGTGCCCTGTTGTTTGGTAACCGCATTAAAAGAAATCATAATTGTCTCACTTTGTACCGTCGTTTTTTCAAAAATAGACAGTTTTTATATTTTTTTGAGATTAAATTAAAAAAAATGGAAATTCAATTCCTACCTGAGCTATTCTATAAATACACCAGGGTTGATGCTGATAAACAAGTCTGAATGACGAAGCATGAACAGAAAGAGAATCGATTATGCGACGAGTTTTTAATCATAACGACAAAGCGCCAAAGTGACGATTCAAATTTAAGTATCTGAATTAATTAAACCTAACAATTTACACAATAGGAGGCGCTTAGCGGATTTATTAACATACGTGTAAAAACGTATACTTCCTTTGCTCAAGGCAAACCCTGAGAAATCAGGCGACGCAAAGCTAAAGGGACTATCTACAAGGTTGTAGGCTAGTCAGCCAGTTGCCAAAGGGTGAAATAAACCTGCGGTGAAAACTGCAATGGAAGTAAAAAAACAAAAAAACATAGATTGGTTTCATTCCCCCTAACCTAAACTGTACTAGACGACAGTTTAGGTTTTTTTTTGCCTTTTTTAATTCTTCGCGTGTTTAGCTTTTTTCATTTTTATCTTATAATTTTTCACATCACTGGCAATTTTTATTTTCTGATTCTTATTTTCACGGACAGCATTTTTATCTGCGAATACCGCATTTTGCGGCAAGGTCAAACGAGCTCCGGCTTTGATCTTTGTTTTACGGCCTAAATTATTCACCTTTACTAAATCTTGAATGCTGACTTTGTATTTTGAAGCAATCGAAGCTAAGGAATCCCCTTTTCTTACAATGTAGGTATAGTTTTTCACCGAAGGCTGCGAGCCCTCTTCGACTTTGACCGGTTGCTTGGCCGCAACTTTGGGTTCAGATCTTTTCTCTTTTAAAGGAGTCCGATCCGGAACAAAGATTTTCTGACCCAGTTTTAATTTCTTCTTGCGTGGGAAATCATTAATTTCGCGAAGGTAGGCAATATTAGTTTTAAATTTCCGCGCGATATTTGAAAAAGTATCACCGCGAGCAACGCGGTAAACTTGAGTTTCGTTTTGATCCGGCACGAAATCAATCTCACTGGCCACACTTTCAGTCGAAGCCGTTTGCGCCGCCACCGACATCCCAGGCGGTATACGAAGCTCTAAAAATCCATTTTCCAACGGAGCAATTTCCCCTTTGTATTTGGGATTAAGATCTTTAAAGTCTTCGTAGTTCACATTCATTTTTTCACTTAGGACGCGCAGATTCATCGGCTTATCAAATTTGATGTGATCAAATTCAATCGGCGTCATGTAATCGATACCATCAAAACCATACTTATCTGGATTTTTTGCAATCAACTTTGCAGCCACATATTTTGGAACATAGTTATCGGTCTCAGCTGGAAGGGCGCGCTTAGCCCGCGATAATTCCCAAAAATCTTTGGTGCGGTATTTTTTGACGGCGCGAATGACACGGCCTTCTCCGACGTTGTAAGCTGCCATGGATAAATACCAGGAATCAAAAATATCATGCAGAGCTTTAAAGTAAGCCGCTGCCGCTTGCGTAGCTAAAACCGGATCTCGTCGATCATCCACTATTTTATTAATTTGCAAATTGTACCGTTTACCGGTTCCGCGAATAAACTGCCAATATCCGACCGCTGATGCATGAGAAAAAGCATTTGAACTGAATCCTGATTCAATTAAAGCAATGTAAAATAAATCTTCGGGTAATTTATTATCACGCAAAACTTTTTTCATCAAAGCTTCATACCGTGTCGAGCGCGCTAAATATCTTTCCATGTGGGGCCGTCCCCGAGTTTGAAAATATTTGATCCACATTTCGACCTTTTCATTCACTTCGACCGGGATCATTTCTAAATCTTCGCTAAGAGCCGTACTCGTTAGTTTAATGTCTTTAACTTCCTCAATTTCACTTTTACTGACAGCATCGTCTGGTGCTAAAGCAGATTTGGTCGCCGAGGTGGCACAACCACTAAGACCACCAATAACTATAATCTTGCACAAAACAGATTTTATTTTTATTTTCATGTTGATCTCCCTAGATCTTCCGCAATTTCCTTCGCTATCTTTTTTAAGTCCGCGAACTCATTCTCAATGTTTATCTTACGGGTTAAATTATTTCGCACTTCATCCGGCGCAAATCCAATCATTTGAAAATAATTAAATATCTCGCTTAAACGGATTTGGTATTTTTCCTTGTAATGAATCGGTAACTGAGCCAAACGATCCGAAATATTTTGCGAATTTTTCGCCTGAGAATCTGAGTCAGAAACAACATCGTCCAAAATCAGATAAATCAGATTGATCGATTCAGATCCCACGTTTTTTAAGTTCTGCGCGGTCAATGAGGACTCGATTTTTTTGATCTTTTCATTTACCTTCAGCTGCAGCGAAGGCCGACCTGAGAGCCTCACATATTGCAAACCAAACTGTAAACTTAAAGATACAATAATTAAAAGCGCGGTTATACTAAAAAATAAGTTTCTTTGAGCAGCCCATGAAAACGAACCTGGCCACTCTAATGACGGTGATAATTCAGTTGATGCTTTCCTCGACGCTGTGAGGTCTCCGCTGGTCTTTCCGGATGAGGTAAATAAGGGTTGATCCGATTTCAAAGCAGTTAACTGTAATTCTTCAGTGGTTTTTGTAATATATTTTTTCTGTTGCGGATCAAAATAAGAAAACGCAATCGACGGTACAGCGACCGCACCTTCTTGATTCGGAATAAGAAGAATTTCAAATTCTTTGAAGCTTTGTCCATTTTTAAAAAACTTAGATTCACTTTTCGTATCAAACACCGTCAATGTACTTGGCCATTCGATTGGCGGAAGCTCAATGAGTTTGGCATTACCTTGCCCTTCGAATCGAACTTTTAAAGAAAAGGGCTGCCCCGCTTTGACCTGCATCCCGTCCACTTGCGCTTGAATTTGAAACTGACCGACGGCACCGGAAAAGCTAAGAGACTTTCCTTCAGATGGCAATGGAAGCACCGTTAAAGACATGCGACGAGACGCTTTGGTGTATTCGTGCGGTTGCCCCCAGCCGAATTCGGTTTGATTACGAACGGTGGCTTTAATTTTAAATTCATCAATCACTGCTGTTCCCGCTTTGATCGGGAACAAAGCATGACTGGCTAACAGCGCTCTTTTGTAGGGAATACCATTCACGATGGCCGGTGTGAAACTCAAGCCTGGAACTTCTTCAATAATTTCTTTCCAAAAACCTTTAAGATCCGGAAATTTAGCCCGGTCAATAGCTTCGATGGTACCTTTAACGTAAATGTACCAGTTGGTGGTAACCTGTTCGCCTTCGTAAACAGATGACTTATCAATATCAGCGTACACAAAAAATGATTCGTTGGTGTTAACATTATCTAGATTAAGATTCGGTATTTCTTTCGGCTCAAGTGCAGAAGGATCGGGGCCGCCTGACCGTCCGATACCCGCGCGATTTCCTGATCCCATTTGCTTTTGAACTTCTTCTAAAATTTGCTGACGCTGTTTCATCAGTTGCGTAAACATGTCATCTTCGACGCCGGTATTTTCTTCAAGCTGACGCTGACGAGCCCGCGGTCGAGTGCGGCTAGGATCTTGGTTTGAAACGGAAATTTTGATCGGAGCTGAAGCCGTAACCGCTCCATTAACATTGACCGAAATAGAAGGGATCGTCACAAATCCTTTTTTATCAAATTGCACGATGTATTCGTAATTTTGAGTGATGGTTTTCGAAAAATCAGTTTTTCCGTTAACAATGTTCATTCTTGATGACGATGATCGTCCGCCATTTTGCGTTTGTAAAACCTTAATTCCATCAGCTTTTGGGAAATCGGGGTTGCCTTGAATTTCAAAATCTTCATTTGATGTCACGTTAAGTATAATACGAGCTTGATCACCTACGGCCACATCTTCCGGATAAAGCTCAGCCTTCACGGTTACGTCGGCATAAGACAAGCTTACGAACATTAAGACGAATATTATTGTGCTACCAATCTTTTTCATTTTTCCCTTCAACTCCGGATTCATTCTTATCTTTTTTATTAAACTGGGAGCGGATTTTTTTATCTTGCTGCGATAATTCACTCAAGATTTTTTTCACATCACCTTCACTGAGCTGCTCTCCTTTAAAAGGGCGTGGCTGATATTTGGCATTTTGCTTTCGATCTTGACCTTCTTTTTTTGGCGGCTCTTTTTGTTCCCCACTTTGGCCATCTTTTTTTTCATCTCCAGGTTTGTCCTGTGGTTTTTCATCTTTGCCAGGCTTTTTATCTTCACCATCTTTTTTATCTTGGTCTTTTTTGTCCTGTTTTTGCCTTTGAATCAGTAACTCGATATTGGTTTTGGTCTCCTTCGAGGTTGGATTTAAATCTAAAGCCATCTGATATTCTTTGAGAGAACTATCTACATTTTTTTGGCTTTGAAAAAAAACACCGCGATTAAAATGAATTGTAAAAAAGGCTGAATTACGGTCAGTAACATTAAAAAATTGCTGCGGAACTAATTTAAGGGCTTCATCAAAAGATTTTTCAGCTTGATCATTTTTGCTTAAAAGATTAAATACCACACCTAGATTTGAATCTAATTCGAAATGATCTTGCAAATTTTCTTTCGAAGCTAATTCAGCGGCTTGGGCTTTTTCAAATTCTTTTTTGCCCAGATAATACTTAAACTTTTGATTCTGGTAATACGATTGCACGTAATCGATGTGTTTACTGCAAGATGACATTCCAAAAAGCATCAACGTCAGGGATAATAATTTAATTATCATACATCCCCTTCCACGCACTTAAATTGGCGTTTCGATTGAAAATAATAAAGCTTAGACATAAAAACAAAATACCTAAACCCAAAGGATAGACAAACTTTTCATCGTACTGCAAATTGACCGATGAAGCGAATTCCTCTTTTTCAAATTCATTAATATTAGTAACGATGGATTTCAAATGATCACCACCAAACGAAGAGGTATAAAACTGACCCTTGGTTTTTTCAGCGATTTCTTTTAAAAAATCGCCGTGAACTTGGGTGATGATAGGCTGACCGGATTTATCTTTTTTACTGCCATTTAAATTTCCGTAAATATCGCGCGCCGGGATGCTGCCACCTTTTTCGGTCCCGTAGGCTACGGTAATAATATGAATACCTAATTCACTCATTTTTTTGGCTTCATCTAAAGCGTTCGGTTCCTGATCCTCACCATCCGATAATACAAGTACCACCCGGGTGGTTTTTAAATTATCGGATTGAGTTACTCCACCTTTTTCAAATGACTCTTTGGCATAAGATAAAGCCACTTGAAAATTCGTCCCTTGAGAACTGACTGAATTCACATCTAAACTTTGAATGTACATTTTCAAGGCCCCGGGATCGGTCGTCAAAGGCGACATCAAAGCGCTACTTCCCGCAAAAGCGATTAAGCCAATTTTATTTCCAGGCAACATATCGACCAGTTTTTCTAATTCCACCTTCATCAATTCTAAACGAGACGGCTTGATATCTTCTGCGAGCATGCTTTCAGATACGTCGGCCACAATCATCATCTCGATGCCTTCACTTTTAATTTCTTGCTGCGTTTGTCCCAACTGAGGACGAGCCATCGCGATGATTAAAAAGACACAACCGATGACTTCAAAAATAAGCTTTATGTTTTGCTGAGAAGTTGAAACTGATTGGCTTAAATACGGAGCAATCCGGTCACCGAAAGCCTGGTTAAGGCGTTTGACATTACGAAATCGAAAAATAAAATAAACTGCGATAAAAACAATAACCCACACCAGATAATTAAAGTTCTCTGAAGCTCCCCAACGAAACCCTGTCATGCGGGCCCCCGCCGTAGAATGGTCAAAGATAATAGTTTGGATAAAATAAAAATAATAAAACCCGGGATCAAAAAGTAGTGGAAATATTCAGTGTATTGAACATACTTGGTTTCTTCAATTTTTGATGTTTCTAATTTGTTAATTTCATTAAAAATACCGCTCAAGGAATCTTCTTTGCTCGCTCGGAAATAGCGCCCACCAGTCACTTGAGCCATCTGAGATAACAATTCATCATTTACTGTACTATCAAAGTTTTGATAACGTTTGGTTTTATTACCAAATAAATCTGTGGAATACACCGGCAGTTGGGTCGGTCCACTTTTTCCTATTCCGATCGAATAAATTTTAATCCCGTACCCTTGTGCCACTTCTAAGCCGGTTTCGGGGGAAATCACGCCGGAATTATTTTCCCCGTCCGTTAGAAAAATCATCACGCGCGATTTAGCTTGAGAATCTTTCAACCGGGCAGCACCCGTCGCGATACCGACTCCGATAGCCGTTCCGTCCTTGATTTTGGCTTCTGCGGCCGTTCTAATTTTATCGACTCGTTTCAAAATCAATTCATAATCTAACGTGGGCGGAACTAACGTGAAAGCTTCCCCTGCGAAAATCACCACGCCGATGCGATCAGAGCTTCGTTGTTTTATAAATTGCGTAATGGTTTCCTTGGCTGACTCTAAACGATTCAGCGGCTTCATATCTTCGATCAACATACTATCAGAAATATCCAATACAATTACAATATCCATACCATCCAGAGTTCGTTTCGATTTAGAATTAGCTTGCTGGGGCCGCGCCAAAGCCACAATCATGAGAAGTACCGCCAAATAAACCAGAAAATCATTCATCCGACTTAAACTGGCTAGTCCTCGACCCGACCATTTTTTTAAAAACTGAATCGATCCCACTTGAAAAGTGGGCCGATTATTTTTTTTTCGTAAAATAAAAATCACATAAATGATATAGGGAATCAGTAAAAGTAGTAATGCCGGGCTATGCCACGAAAGCTGACTGAGCATCATGACAACCCTCGCATTTTCTCTTCCGTGCGATCGACAAAATCATACAGTTTGCGTAAATATTTTTGAGTCTCATCAACGCTTTCTTGGACTGTCATTTTTTTAAGATCTGATAATATATTCTTAAGATCCCGGCGCTCAAGAATTAATGTGGGCCAGGTTTTTTTCAAAAATTTCGTGGTCTCACTGGGGCTTAAACCAAACAGCGGAACCTGGTAACGCCGAATCACGTAAATGTGAAATTGTCTTTCAACTTCTTTGATCGGGTACTTTCTTTTATCAAGTAAGCGAAGATGTTTATAAAACTGGGAATCAGGTGAAAGAGCTGATTCATAATCTTTTAATTCTGAATTTAGGCGACGAAATCGTCGCGCGCGCAGGGCTTGATTGACCAGTCCTGCTATCAGTGCGCATAAAAGTACAATAAAAATAACCGTATAAGAAGCGGGCCACTGAATATTTAAAATATTATATCCGAAAGGCTCGGGCGGTTGAACCACGCCTTCTTCATTTTTTTGAGGTGCCGGCAAAACAGATATGACTTTGAATGCGGGAATTTTTAAATCAAGTTCCTGAACTGAATCTGATATTTTTACCACAGTGGGTTCAATATCGCCGGTCAAATAGGTCACCATTTCAATTTTACCAGCAGTCGCTTTTTTTAAATTGAAATCATGTTTATGCTCAACATCTAAAATTAATTGCGCTTGAGAAAAATTAAATCCCGCGGTCTCCCCTTGGCATAGTAAATCAAATGGTCTTCCGACTGTCAGTTGATTAAATTCAAGCCCTGGTATTTCGGGAATAGAAATCTGACAATTCAGCTCCACTATCTTTGTCCCCGTCGTCGCCTAAAAAAAGCTAATAAAGGTTTATGGTAATTGTCATCGGCTTGAAAAGTGAACGACTGCACGCCGGTCTTTCTTAATTTTTGATTAAATTTTGAAAATTCTGTTTCGAATTTGGCTTTCATTTCGGCTTGAAACACAGGGCTTGAAGTGTCGATTAGAACAGTTTCACCGGTTTCGGCATCTTGCAAATCGATTAGTCCTACATCGGGAAAATTAAATTCACCTTGGTCTTGAATCAGTCCCGCAATGACTTCATGCTTTTTTTCCAAATATTTTAAAGCGTCATCGTAATCTTTATCCTGAAAATCACTGAGTAAAAAAATGGTGGCCTTTTTTTTCAAAACGCCGCGCACGAAATTAAGGGCCTGGGCCATGTTGGTTTTCGTGCTTTTTGGCTTAAAATAAAGAATCTCGCGCAGGATACGGTAAACGTGAGCTTTCCCTTTTTTAGGTGGCACATACAATTCAACTTCATCCGAAAATAAAACCAGCCCAATTTGGTCATTATTTTTTGTGGCACTAAACGCTAAAGTCGCCGCCACCATGGCCACGGTTTCGGCTTTGAAATAATTTTTTGAACCGAAATGCTGTGAACCACTGACATCCACCATCAGCATCAAAGTCATTTCGCGTTCTTCTTCATAGGTTTTAATATAGGGTTTTCCCGCGCGGGCCATTAATGCCCAAGAAATTGAACGGACATCGTCTCCGGGAACGTATTCGCGAAAATCGGAAAAAGTCATCCCCTGACCTTTAAATTTAGTGTGGTACTCGCCAGAGAAAACATTATTAACCAACTTCTTGGTATCAATTTCGATCCGTTTTACTTTTTTTAAGATCTCTGCCGGTACTGTCATAAAATAATTACTGTCCGACTTCGACGGCGATTATAATTTCTTTGATGATATCATCAGTGGTTAAGTTTTCGGCTTCAGCTTCGTAAGATAAAATGAGGCGATGGCGTAAAACTTTGTAAATGACCGCTTTGATATCTTCGGTCGTTACAAAACCACGTCCGCGTAAAAAGGCGTGCGCTTTCGAGGCCCGAATTAGACTGATGCTGGCCCGGGGCGACCCCCCGACCGTAATGATTTTATCAAATCGACCTAAACCATAAAGTTTAGGTTCGCGAGTAGCCATAACAATGTCGACGATATAATTTTTAACTTTTTGGTCCACGTAAATGCTGTCCACCGTTTCAGAAACTTGCAGCAGCTGCTCTTTAGAAATGATGGTTTGAATTTCCGTACGATTATTGATCCCCATCCGATTAATAATTTCCAGCTCGTCAGATTTGGTAGGATAACCGACATTGATCTTAAACATAAATCGGTCCATCTGCGCTTCCGGAAGCGGGTAAGTTCCTTCTTGTTCTAAGGGATTCTGCGTCGCTAACACAAGAAAAGGATGATCTAATTTGTAAGAGTGATCTCCGATGGTGACTTGTTTTTCCGCCATCGCTTCCAGTAAGGCAGATTGAACTTTGGCCGGAGCCCGGTTGATTTCATCGGCTAAAACAATATTAGAAAAGATCGGGCCTTTTTTGGCGGTGAATTCGCCTGATTTAGGATTAAAAATCATCGTCCCAATAAGATCGGTCGGTAATAAATCAGGGGTGAATTGCAAACGTTTAAAATCCAAAGAAATAGTTTTAGACAAAGTGGCGATGGTTAAAGTTTTGGCCAGTCCGGGCACACCTTCTAATAAGATATGACCGCCGGTTAACAAACCCATCACGATACCTTCGATCATATCGCGTTGTCCTACGACGACTTTATTCATTTCGTTCATCATCGCCGTTATAAATACGCTTTGATCTTTAACTTTTTGATTTAATGCCATCACGTCGATATCTGCCATGCGCCTCACCTTTTTGTATCATCTTTTGCTGTGTTTTAAATTGTGCCGATCACAGTGTATTTTAAATAAAAAAATAGGACCTTGTCACAATTAATCTTGATTTCATATTAGAGTTAAATAGAATGCTTTATACAGAAGCTAGATGAAGGTCTAGTTCATCTCAAATCAAGAGAGGTTTACATGTCAGAAACTACACCGCCTATGGACGCATCTTTTTCCATCATCATCATGTCGATTGCATCCAGCGCCGCCATGTCAATGGGACTATCGCCTAATCAAGATAACAAGATTGAAATCGATAAGCCGCTGGCCCGGTTCAACATTGATTTACTGACCGTCTTGAAAGAAAAAACCCTGAATAATTTAACTTCCGAGGAAAAAGGGTTACTCGAACATATCGTGCAAGATCTTCAAGCTAAATTTATTCAATTAAAGTAAATCTCTTGGTTAAAAAAGAAAGGAAACACGTGAAAAAAATAATTTTGATCGTTACTTTTTTTATTGGTGCTTTAACGGTGATCCAAACCACCACGGCCCAAACAAATTACAAACCGCTTCCTACAACTCCCCCGACTCTCAAACTCTCGGACCCATTACCGGCCAATCTTTTTATCGAATTAGGTAAAGCCATCAATCCGGCGGTCGTGAATATTTCAACTTCGGTCATTCCCCGTGGACGAAGGTACCGCGATCCTATGTTAGAAATGTTAGAACAACTCTACGGACCACAACCGGGATACCAAGCCGCCCCTCAGGGCCCGCCCCCGTCTCAAGCCGGCAAACCACAACGCATGGGTTTAGGCACGGGTTTTATTATTCGTGAAGACGGACTTATTGTCACCAACGCGCACGTTATAAACGGAGCTGATTTGGTCGAAGTCCAACTGACTGAAAATTCTGACAAACAGTACAAAGCTGAAGTTATCGGAATGGATGAACGCACCGATATTGCTTTGATCAAAATTAAACCAGATACAAAATTAACGGCGGTGGTTTTAGGATCTTCTGAAGATGCGCAAGTCGGAGAATGGGTGGCCGCCTTTGGAAATCCCTTCGGTCACGGACACAGTATGACCAAAGGAATTATTTCTTCTAAAGGACGAGAAATCGAAGAGATCAATCGATTGCCGTTAATTCAAACTGATGCTTCGATCAATCCGGGAAATTCCGGCGGACCCCTGGTGAATACCAAGGGAGTAGTGATTGGGGTGAATTCTGCTATCGATGCCCGGGCGCAGGGAATTGGTTTTGCGATTGCGATTGATGAAGTGAAAAAAATTATTCCGCAACTGGAACAACGCGGATCAATTCGTAAAGGCTATTTAGGTGTTCGCTTAGGTGACATCGATAATCAAGCGGCCGCTCTTATGGGGATGCAAGAATTTTCGGGCGCCGTGATCCTTAATGTCGGAGATGGCCCAGCCAAAAAAGCCGGATTAAAAATGTATGATTTGGTTTTAGAAGTGAACGGTCGCAAAGTAAAATCCAGCCGAGAGCTCACCGATATTGTCTCAGCCATTGAACCAGGAAAAAAATCAAAATTTTCAATTTTGCGCGGCGAGAAAAAGATGATGTTGGATGTGACCGTTGGTGAACGTCCCGATGAAAAATACCGGCAAGCGAAAATCGAAACTGAACCCGAAGAAAAACCCGTGACCACCGGACTCAAAGATCGATTCAAGCTCGGTGTGCAAATTTCGGATGCTAATCCCAAGGTCCGAGATACTTTTAAGCTGGATGCGGCCACAAAAAATCCGGTGGTGCTAACGGTTACCAACGGATCGTTGGCGCAAAAAGCAGGTTTACGACCGGGCGATATTTTATTAAGCATCAATAAAAAAGAACCTCTATCAGCGATTGAAGCGAATAACCTTTTTAAAAAAGGTGAAAATTCAGTTCGGGTCGGTCGCGGCCGCGGCATGTCCGCCATGAGTTTTGATATCCCTTAAAAAAGCGAGCGTTTCAAAACGAGGCACAGTAAAAAAGTTTTGTGATATAAGTTGCTGAAAAAATCAAATATTCTCAAGTTCCTAGCCTTAGGGCCCGATCAACCGTTTAGATACAACGTGTTATTCATAAAAGGGGCACAGCATGAAGATCACAGAAGTTAAAATCTTTCCGACCAGCGAAGACCGCTTAAAGGCCTACGTAACGATCACTTTGGAAGGATGCTTTGTGGTTCGCGACCTTAAAATCATTCAAGGTCCGGGTGGCCTGTTCGTAGCCATGCCAAGTAAGAAACGCAAAGATGGTCAGTTCCGTGATATTGCGCATCCGCTCAACAAAGAGACCCGAGAAATGATTGAAGATCAGGTTTTTTTAGCTTATGAAAATGAATTGAAATCTATGGGCGAAACATTGACTAATTTCAAACGCCAGAAAGCTCCTCAAAACAGCTATCCCGACGACGAAATGTAATTCTAGAAATGCCCTGCTCGGTAAATCTTTAATAGACAACGCCCGCCCGTAGATTATTTTCTTGCGCATTTAGCCAAACTTATTTAATTTAAATCCTGTTCAAATCGTTGGGGTGTCGCCAAGTTGGTAAGGCAATAGATTTTGATTCTATCATTCGGAGGTTCAAGTCCTCCCACCCCATCCAAATTTCCTGTCGAAATTTGGATCTAAAAAAAGCAAAACAATAACAAAAACTTAGCTAGTTTCTCGATGAGTGTGCGATTGAATATGTATTTCATGTCGTTTCGTAGCATTTCCAAATTTTGGTAACAGAATGGTAACACTTTGGTAACATCCATTTTGCCCATACCGGTTTGGCCACTCGTCAGTTTTTTGAAACTAATTAAGATAATCACTCACAGACTTCAGTTCATCAGGCATTACACTTTTTCCTAAAAAAAAACAGGGGTCACTCCAAATTGTTATAGATAAAAGGTCTCACCCATCTATAAAAATTCAAAGAAATAATTAAAAACTCTTTATGCAATAAAGGAAAGAATGGCAGATCGAATGTTTCATTTTGATAATTATTATGTCCAAGCTTTTTTCAGTGTCCGAAAAGTCATCATTCAAAGCAAATACGTGATTTCTTTACAGATTATTTATTAATCTTAAAATGATATAGACGACTTGTTTTGTTTATCAAAATGACACTTCAATAATTTCGATGACTTAGAATTTCAGAAAGTGTCCTGGATTTTGCAATTGTGTCTACTCACGGGATGATACTTTTAATTTCAAGGGGTTGTACATGAAAAATACATTAATGGTCTTAACGTTACTTTTAGTTCTTATAACATCCGAGTCAAGCTGGGCTGGCAAAGGAAAGGGCCGTGGTCCAAAAAATCAAAACACAACTGCCCCGCCTCCAACATCAACGCCACAGCCGACTCCAGATCCAATCTATACAAATTATGCTCCTGCTGTTCAGTTCCTCTATCTTCAAGCTCACCGGTGGGATGATGCGACCAACCAAGCAAAAGTTGAGATGACATTTTATTACGATGTTAATGCCAATGGTACCCAAAACACTTCATTCGAAATCTATATCAGCTACATGGGCATGCCTTATTTTCTTGTCAATACCGTTGCAGCTTCTGACTTAGTATGGAAACTCAATGGAACCTACTCAGCAGGTTGCGCAAGCTACTACACTGATTACCAATTGCCGACAGCTGTTCCGTCAGGCACAGGCTATTCTGTAAAAATTATTGTATCTAAAGATGGTATAAAATCAGCGCCCAGAGTCAGTCAAAAATCAGAAGTTACAGCTTATAAAACCGATACGAGTTGTTTTAATGCAAATAATTACGTACCACTCCATTTTCAATCAATTGGTTACTACAATACAAATCAATCGATCGAGTTAAGATGGATTTATTCAGACAATTTAGTAAGTGAATATAAAATTTATGCTACGCAAGGCGATACCCCAGAGTTAATTGCAGCACCTATGTCGCTCGTAGCAACTGTACCCCATGTGCCAAACATAAACAGTCCCTATTTGAGCAATCAATCGCATACAATAAATAATCTTGCACCTTGGACACGCTACTGTTTTGCGATTCATTCAGTAAGCTTATTAAATGGAGTAGCATCTTCATTATCAAGAACATGCAGTTCGACGATCGGCGCTCTACCGGCGCCGTAAGAAGAAAGAATGTAAAAAGATTCAAAACAGAGCTTATTGGATTACTTTTGAAAAATGCCGCTTCAGATGAAGCGGCATTTAAATTTTAAAACTAACTTATTTTCATCTCAATTTGTATTTTCAATCTCTTAAATCTTATAAAAATCTAAATTAAAATTATGGGACTCTTCTCATTTCGACGGTGTTGAGATTTTTGCGAATTCTTTAATGAAATGAGGTATTTCTTTTTTCAACAGTTCGAGTTTCGAACAAATATTTTAAGTTCACTAAAATGTTTGAAGTTAAAATGGCTGCCAGAGGTATCAAAATCGACAGCTTCATTTAAATAGAGTGCCGTTGGCATTTTTGCAGCAAGCCCCGCCCACAAATCATATTTGTAATCACCCACAAATAAAATTTGATCAATCGGAAAATTCCAAAGTTTTTGAATCTGAAGCAGACCCGCTGGATCGGGCTTTGCCTTAACATCATCTCTTGTTAAACAAATATCAAATTTTAAATTATGCATCTCAAGCGTTTTTTCAGTTGCCTTTTTTGAGTTGCGAGTAAACAGAGCCGTGAGAATTTTTTCTTCATTTAAATAATTTAAAAATTCTAAAGCGTGATCGATGGGCTTTGATAGTAATGCGCCCTGCATTTCATAATGATCGAGTACTTCATGGGCTTTACTTATTTGGTCTTCATCCGTCAAATTGGCAATATGTTCTAAAAGCCCATGTCCGGCCGGAAGATTAAAGGACTCATACAGAGCTTTAAAATTAATTTTTGAATCGATAATGGTTCCATCCATATCAAAGATGAAACCCTTAAATTTAGTTTTCACTCGCAAAAATTATAAGATATCAGTCAGCTTGCCAAGCCTATTCTTATTGCAATACCGTGGTTAT
>JACMMZ010000003.1 GCA_014378775.1 Pseudobdellovibrionaceae bacterium | reverse complement strand
GGCACCGAATTTTGTAGCGTTATGAACCGCACGGTAAATTGCGGTTGAAATTAAATTGTAATCAGTGAGCAGCTGAGCTGTTTCAAATAGAGGAACTATCTTTTGGTTTTTAGTTGTCATATTCGTCACAATCTCGGCCGGTAAGTTTTTAAGAATTGAATTCAGATCAACCAGATCCTCAACGATCGGAATACTTCCCACTTCACCTTTTACAATTAGTAAAACATCATCAATAATTTTTTTAAGTTTATCCGAAGATTTAAGAATCCGATCGGTAAAAAGATTTTGCTCTTCTGATAGAACTGTTTCTTTCAACAGGCTGGAAAAACTAATGATCGAAGTCAGCGGTGTTTTTAATTCATGATTAATCAAAATCATGAATTGAGATTTAGCTTTATCCAGATTTTGCAATTCGCTTAAAGCCTCGGACAGGCGTTGATTTTTAACTTTAAGTTCACTTTTAAGTACATATTTTTCATAGGCATGATCCACGGTTGCTAATAAATCGGTGGTGTCCCATGGCTTAGTTAAATAGCGATATATTTGGCCCTTGTTGACCGATTCAATGACGGATTCAATGTCAGTGTAACCAGTTAGTAATATACGAATGGTATCGGGGTGGGTGACAATCGATTTTTCTAAAAATTCTACACCGGTGATCTCAGGCATACGCTGATCGGATATAATCACCGGAAGTTCCTTGTACTGATCTAAAAAATTAAAGGCCTCTAACGGCGTAGACGCTTTAAGAACATTATATTTTTTACGAAAAATACGCTCGAGCGCATCAAGATTATTGATTTCGTCATCGAGGCACAGAAGGGCTGGTTTTTCTTGAGTCATGATGGGGTCATCTTATCGAAAGGAATTACCAAGGTCTATAGAATGGGCCCTTAGTCTAGCTGACCTTAGGCCAAATTTATTTCCTGCTATCGCTACACAGTCGCAACAAGATAAGGCTTAGTGTTACATTTAAAGTATGTGTGAGGAGATTTTCCTATGGTGTTAAATAAGTTCCATAAAGTAGCTTTTAGCCTTTTATTTTCGTTTATTTTCTTGATCTCAGGATCAAAAATTCAAGCGCAAGGGTTTAACGGCGGAGCCTACGTCAACGCAAACGCTAATGTCGGTTACAACGGCGGCGGCCAAGGTATGTGGGGATCTGGATACTACGGCGGCGTGCAAGGTTGTAACGGAAACTGGTCTCAGGGATCCGGCGCCATTGATATTTCTGACGAAGAAAAAGAAGAGCGTAAAGCGATTTCAGAATCGAAAATGGCTTTAGAAAAAGCTAAACTCGAAAAAAAACGTGCTGATGCAGAAATGGATTTTGCGAAAAGAAAGCTTGAGCGTGTGCTCGATTCGGAAATTCTTGATTTCATCATCGACGTTCATATTGATTTAATGAACGAGTGTACCGCTTACCGTGATGTGTCTGTTGCGAAGACGCCTGCCACTGGTGGAACAACTTCTTGTACGACGGTGGATGCAAACGGGAATGAAGTGGCTCAGTCAGATAACACTCTTTGCGGCGGTAAGACTGAAATCCCTGAAAAATTAAAAGGAAAATGGGTTCTTCCAAACAATCAAGGTTACTGTACCGCGACTTCTAAATCGAAAGCCGGAGATGTTTCTTCAAAGATTTGTAGCGACGCCAGTTTAAGACCTGATGACGCTCCGAAATATCGATCTTATTCGGCTTCTGAATGTGGAAAATCACTTTCAAATTACAAAAAATTCAAAATTCAAAGTGAAAAAGCTCAATCTAAAATAGAACAAATGGAAGATGAGATTCGTGAACGCCAGTACGCCATTTCTGACGCCAAAGAGCGCGCTAAATTAGAAGCCCAATTTAGAAAACAGACAACAACCGAAACCGATTGTCCTGAATGTGATGCGGCCGCGCGCGGTTACACGTACTCAAAACCAAAACGTGACTGGGCCGGAATTTTAGGTCAAGTCGGAGTCGGTTTAGGTTTAGGGTTTTTAGGAAAAAAATATGATGATCGAAACGCTGAATATTCGGCGCAATTAGGTTACCCCCCTCAGCAAGGTTATCCGACGGCAGTTTCAATGGGTCTTCCGTTTATTTTAGGCGGAGTCTACGGGGCTATTAACGGAACTTCTGGTCAAGGTGGATTCGGTTGTGCCGGTGGTATGAACGGAACCGGCGGAGTTTACGGAGCAGGTAACGGAATGAACGGTCCGTTCGGCGGAGCCGGTGGAGTTTACGGACCATTTGCAAATATGGGTGGTGGCGGAGCGTTTGGTTACCCTCAAGGAATGTACGGAACACCATGGGGTGGCGGCATGTATAATCCAGGTTACGGAGCCGGTGGAATGATTGCCGGTCCGTGGGGTGGATATCCAGGTGGAATCGGCAACGGCGGTTTTGCAATGAGCGCTATGATCAATGGTGGATTCATGGCTAACGGTGGTAACATGGCCAATGGTGGATTTCAATCGGGCGGATTTCAGCTTGGTGGATTTCAAGCGGGACAAGTTTTATGTTTTCAATCTCCGTGCCCAGGTGGATTTCAATCAGGTGGATTCGCGGCTAATGGTGGTTTCGCCGCCAATGGTGGATTTCAATCGGGAGGCGGATTTCAAGCTCCAGGTGGATATCAATTCGGAGGATTTCAATCAGGTGGTTACCAAGCTGGAGGATACCAAGCCGGAGGATTTGCTGTTAACGGCGGTTTCGCCGCCAACGGTGGATTCCAATCCCCAGGTGGTTATCAAGCTGGAGGATTCCAAGCTCCAGGAGGATACCAAGCAGGTGGTTACCAGTTCGGTGGCTTTCAATCTGGTGGTTACGTTGCCAATGGTGGATTTGCCGCTAACGGTGGTTTTGCTGCCAACGGTGGTTACCAAGCTGGCGGATATCAAGCCGGTGGATACCAAGCTGGCGGATACATGCAATCCGGTGCTGTAACGAACGGACAATACCAACTTCAGATGTTGCAAATGCAGCAACAAATGCAGCAGCAGCAAATGCAGCAGCAGATGCAGTATCAACAAGCGCAAATGCAAGCACAGATGCAAGCTTACCAACGACAAATGGCGGTGCAACAACAAGCATCGCAAGTTCAGCAAGAGATTGCTTCACTTCAAGTTCGCTTACAGATGTTGTATTCCGGATCTTATACATCGAATTCTACGTATAATACCGGCGGGATTCCACTTCCGACGAATTATCCGGGTAATGGCGGCGGAAATGTTTATCCAACGGGGACCGTTACTCCTCCACCGATGGGAAATGTCACACCAACGGGTTCGCAAATTACAGTGCCAACGAACGGGCGATAAGACAAATCTGGTTTGGAAAAATTTGAAATCAAAAATTGCTACGATAGCCACACACACTTTGTGGCTACCGGGCAAACCAGCCTAGGTCTGCACTTACAAGATTTAAAATCGGCTGCTGATATTAAAAATAAAGTAATCCTTCCCGAGTACTACCGAGGTCATTGGATTAATGGCTTTGGTTGGAATCAACATCTCTGGGCTGACGCAAAACTTCCTACCAAAGAAATTCTCGATTCTCTTTTTCCTGATACTCCTGTTTTCTTAAGCCGCGTCGATGGCCACGCCAGCTGGATTAATTCAGCCGCCGTGGCCGAGCTTAAAAAAAATAATTATAACTTTAATCAAGACCCGGTAGGCGGGCGAATCGAACGAGATGCCGCCGGGAATCCGACTGGAGTTTTATTTGATCAAGCGCATATTCAAGCTCTCCTTAAAATTCCTTCTTTTTCGACAGAACAAACGACGTCTCATATTAAAGAGTCTTTTCGAATTTTTAATCAGGCCGGATTTACTCATATTCGAGATCTGTCGATGGATTCTCACGTGGCCGAGATTCTGTATAGTCTTCAACAAAAAAACCAACAGACGGCCTGTATCGACGGTTTCATCACGGTTGAAAACTTAGATGATCTTGAACGGGGATTAGTTGATTTTAAAAAATGTAAAGCATGGCCGAATCCATTTTTGCGTGTGCACGGTTTAAAAATTTTTCTGGATGGGTCATTAGGCTCCGAAACGGCATTTATTTCACAGAACTATTCGGGAACTGATCAGCGTGGTCTTTTGGCTTGGAGTTTTGAAGAAATTAAATCCGCAATTCATTTTTGTTGGAGTCATCAAATTGAAATCGCCTTTCACGTAATTGGTGATGCTGCCGTGGAAGTTGTAGTTAAAGCGGCCCGAGAAATTTCTGCAGCAGGTATTTTAGGGAAATTGCATCTTGAGCACGTACAACTTTTAAGACCCGATATCATCCATTTGATGAAGCCGCTACACGTTCACTGTCACATGCAACCGTGTCACTGGCTGAGCGATAAATCATGGCTGAAAGATAAAATTGGGGATCTGACTCAATATCTCTTTCAATGGGAACTTTTGCGAAAAAATAAAATTCCGGTTTCATTTGGAAGCGATTCACCTATAGAACCATCGTCGTTGATTAGAAATATCGCCGCCTTAAAAGATACTGAACTTCATGGCATTCCAAAATTAAATGCTGACTTCAAATTATTCCATGCCCATCCTGATTGGGCCTGGACCAATTCAAAAACCGTCTTTGATTCTGAAAAAATCCATGAAGTTCATTTTAACGGAAAACAAATTATTTAAAAAGTGACTTCCACCTGGTACTGATTCAAAAGCGTGATCAAAACAGCTGCCGCCGCCGTGTAGATCAGTGGCTTTTCATAATTTTGCCATTTAATTTCAGAAAATGATGACTGACCGGAAAAGGCCCGAGTTAGTCCACATTCATTTTCAAACAGGGCTGTAAAGTGCAAATCCCGCCGTTCCTTAAGTCCGCTAGAGAATTCATAGTTTTCGCATTCACCTTGAATCAAGTAAACAGGGCGAATCTGATCTGCGGACTGGGGTTCGGTAAAAGGTGTAATTTTTTTAGTATGCGTGTACTTTTGTTTAAACTTAATTAAAAGATACTGCTTTTTTGTCAAAAACTTTCCAAATAAAATAAAGGTTTCGCTTTCTGATTTTTCTTCGAACATGTTTTGAACATCCAAACTTAATTCCTTAAGCTCGTTTTTAATCTGAGATAAGGTGATGTTTTTATCGATCGTTTCAAATCGACTGATAATCTTTATCAACAAATCCACTTGATCCAAGCTTAAATCTTCTGCTAGCACCGCTTTAAATCGAACAAGAAGAGATTTGCGGTAGTCTTCGCTATATAAATCTAAGTTTTCCACAAACTGATCATATTTTTCTGATTTTTGCGTTGCGATTTTATTTTTAAAGTAATCTTGCGTGCATAAGTATCCTTCGACTTTGCATTTTTGAAGATAGGTTTCTAAAAAAATTTCTTTTGAAGGAACTAAAATAACCTGAGCTTTTAAATTCAAAGAAAAAATAAAAACAGTAAAAAATATTTTTCTCATAGGTTTCTTTCTATTTTTGATATTCGATTGAGATACTTTTTTTGGTTTGAATGGGGATGTTATCATTTTCACCTTCTTGTTCAGCTTTATTTTGAATAACAGCATAAAACTGTCCGGATTCTTTCATGATTCGTTCTGAAAGCTGTTCTTTCACTAAAGCGGCAAATTGGTTCGGATTGTAGGGGGCGCGGATGAGTTTTATTCGGCTGGCGATTTTTCGAGATCGTCCACCATCCGGATTTCCACAGAATAGATCGATGATTCCAAAATTTTGTATAACAGATGAAATCGCTTCGCGATTCTCAAGCTCCAGTGGAACTAAAACATAACCTTTAGGTATAATCGTATCGACTTCAATCGGGCGACTGATGGGATTTTCTTTACTATCGCGGGTGTAGGCACTGACCACAGCTACAGTGATTAAAATCGTAAAAGCGATGACTAAGTGCAGATTATTTTTTAATTGTTGTTTGTACTTCATATTTTACCTCGCGGCTAAGTTTGTATTTGTTTGAGCGCAGTTTGTGTTGGTCAATAATAGCTTGTAAGGCTATAAACAAGCCGGCAAAGAAAAATAAGGTAACTAAAGTTTCGACAAGTGCTTGTCCTGATTGATGTTTAAATCCCATAATTGATCCTTCCTGGTAAAGCTAACATCGCAACTGAATTGATAACTTTGCTGCGTTTTTAAAACGGTTTGGCCCTGGCGGCGATTCGAAAACTGATACTGCAAATTCAATTGAAGCCTTTGTAGCCGTTGGTAATCATCTGACAGTTCATAATTCGGAGCTAATCCGCCTAATGAATCGGGGCGAACAGCCAAGACAGGATTGAGCTTTAAATTAAAATTTCGCTTTTCCTGAAGCAGGCTGTCCCAGATCTTTTTTTCGAACTGGTACTGGCGAATGAGATCAGAATTAAGTTTATACAGCTGAAACTTGGCTGAAGAGTCAGCTGTATAAATTATTAATTTCTGCACAAGATCCAGCTTTTTTTGCAAAGCGACGGTAGTTTGAATATCTAAACCAATTTTTGTGACCAAGGCATAATTCTGGGCGGCGGTAGCGAAAGCCAATTCAAGATAAAGAATCTTTAATCTTAATCGCAAAGCTGAAGATTCAGGATTTAGTAAAAATAATTTCTTTTCTGATTGAACTAAGTTTTTTTGAATGTCGGCCAGATCAAAATAACAAGTTTTACGAAAAAGATCTTTTTGCTTTTGCGCATAGAAAACATAGCCGTAACTCATCAGAGTAACCGAGATCAGAGAAATAAAAAATAAGAATTGGACCGAGAAAAATCCTTTCTCGGTCTGTTTATATTTTGGTGTCATATGAAAGAAGGCGAGTTTTTTGAAAATTAAATATTTTAAGGGCTTTCGACTCGAGATCAATTTTATAAGTAGTGCCTTGTTTGTTGAACTGATATCTGATTTGCGTCAGAGGCAGATGATTCAGTTCAATTTCAAATTCTTTGGTGCAATTAGTTTTTGTTTGCACTTGGCACAGCACAAAGCTTTCCATGGCGTCATCCACTGCCAATTCGACCGTTAAATAAAGCATGAATTGAATCACGTAGATCAAAAACAAAATAGCCATGGGAATGATCATAACCGTTTCCAGCATTCCCTGGCCGCGTTGGTTCTTTAAAAATTTATTTTGCATCGGTGCGACTGCTGTCCATGAAATTAGAAAGATCTTTTTGTTTCAGTGAACCTTGTGAAGCGTTAGAAATTGTCAATTTCTGACTGTTTTTTGCCCCCATGGCGCGGTTGATATTTTCATACTGCGTGGCTACATTGTTTCCGACAACTTTAATGACACCAATGGTGGTCACTGCAATCAAGGCCACCAAAATAAGATATTCAATGAGTCCTTGGCCCTTTTGGTTTTTGACTAAATTTTGATTTTTCATTTTGCTCTCCTGAAGATTCAAAGATGCAAAAATGACGTCAGGGGCTCAGTAACAACTGAGCCCCTGACGTCATTTTTTATTTCAGGAATCGGAACGCGGCCGGATTATTTCTTTTTGGCTTTTGCTGCCGGTTTTGCTTTTCCCTTTGAGATGGGCTTCGCGGCCACTTTGGCTGCAGGCTTTGCTGTTTTTGAAGCCGGTTTGGCTGTTGGCTTTGTGACAGCTTTTACTGCCGCTTTAGCAGCTACTTTGACAGAAGGTTTAGTCGGAACTGCTTTAACCGGAGCCGGAGCTTTAGCCGCCTTGATCGCCGCTTTTGCAGCTTGTTTAATCTCAAAAGCTGCGGCGGAAGCGACAGCTTTGACCTGGGCTTGTTCAGCTTTCTTCGTTTGAGCGGCTTCTTGTTTAAGAGCTTTTTTAGTTGATTTGCGAAGTCCTACGATGCGCTCTAAAATTTCGAAAGCTTCTTTTTGAAGATCATTTTCATAAATGAAACGGTAGAATCCTTCAATTTCTTGGCTCTGTCGGAATTTTTTCATCGAAGTCGGGATATTGTCTGTTTGAGTGAAATCAATGGAGCTTCCGTCTTTTGATAATTTTACTTTTTCAGCCATGGTTATCCTCGTTATATTCAACAGTTAGATGATTTGATGACTGCAATCTAAATCAATCATTGTCTTTGGTCAAGGTCAGCTTTACCCGGGATAAATCTATAAACCATTGAAATCCTTTATAATTATGCTAAGTTGAACTGATGATAGTTTTAAAAGGCGCACCGGTAAGTCAAAAAATTCAAACCGAAATTGAATCGGAGCTTTCACTCTGGAAATCTCAGGGAATGCAGTTGCCGCATTTGTCTGTAATATTAGTAGGAACGAATCCCGCCAGCGAAATCTATGTTAAGCGCAAACAAGAGATGTGTAAAAAGTTGGGATTTAGTTCCGAAGTGATCAAGCTTGGCGAAGAAACGACCGAATCCGAAATTCAAAAAATTATTCTTAATTTGAATCAAAATCTTAAAGTGGATGGAATTTTAGTGCAGTTGCCGCTTCCGAACCATATAAACGCCCGAAATGTTTTGGAAAGTATCGACGCCGGAAAAGACGTGGATTGTTTAACGGAAAAAAATTTGGGAAAGCTTTTGACCGATCGTGCAATCATTAAACCGTGTACGCCGTCGGGGATTATTGAAATGTTTAAATTCTACGGGATTGAACTTCGCGGGAAAAATATTGCTGTGATCGGACGAAGTCTGATCGTGGGGACGCCGCTGATGCATCTTTTATTAAAAGAAAATGCCTCGGTTTCTATTTTTCACTCAAAGTCTGAAAATATTTCTCAGCAGTTGAAAAATTTTGATATCGTCTGTGTCGCTGTAGGCAAAGCCAATATCTTCAAATACTCAGAATTTAAAAAAGACGCCGTCATTATTGACGTCGGTATGAATCGATCCCCCGATGGTCTTATCGGAGACGTTCTCAATGATTCTGACTCGACACCCAATCAAATCAAGGCTGCGACACCAGTTCCGGGCGGAGTGGGCCTCATGACGATTGCTATGCTGATGAAAAATACCTTAACTTTAGCGGCGCTTCATCGTAAACAAGCTCTTTAATCATTCGTAAGGAAGATTCATGAGAGTTTGGAAAGTCAAAAAAGGATCCGATATTCGTATACGTTCAGGTCATCCGTGGGTTTTCTCCAATGAACTGACCGATAGTCCCAAAAGTGTTCAACCCGGTGAACCGGTTGAGTTAACCGATATGAAAGGTAATTTTTTAGCGCGGGGTTACGGAAATCCGGCTTCGCTGATTGCCTTTCGGGCCATGGTTTTTGAATCCCACAATCAAACACCGACATCGTCTGAATCGATTGTAAATAAACTCATTAAGTCGTGGAAAAACCGAAATCTTTTTGGTTTTAAAACATCATTTCGATTATGCTTTTCAGAATCTGATTTTTTACCCGGATTAATTATTGATCGCTATCTGATCGAACATGATAAAAAATCCTATCAAGTTTTTTCTTATCAACTTTTGACAGCCGGTATGAATGTTATTTTTAAAGACTGGGAAAATATTTTCAAACTAATGGTGCAACATTCTTTAGATAATAAATTTTCAAACATTGATTGGGATCATACGCTGATTTTGTCTCGAAACGATGTGAACATTCGCAAACTTGAAGGTTTAGAAATTGAAGTTCCAAAAGTGCAAAAAGAAATTGAAGGAATTGATTTAAATGCAGTGAAAATTCTGATTCAAAGTGTTTGGGACGCAGACAAAACGCTTTCGTTTGATGTGAATCTGATCGAAGGCCAAAAAACTGGATTTTTCTTGGATCAAACTCAGAATATAAAATTACTGATTGAAGCTTTAAAGCCGCGCTTAAAAGAATTCGAAGATAAACCGCTTCGTTTAGTGGATCTGTGTTGTTACATGGGTCAATGGTCCGCGCACATCGTGCATTTTTTAGAAGCTCACAATATAAAAACGGAAGTCACCTTAGTGGATGTTTCTGATCTAGCCCTAAAAATGGCAGTAAAGAACTTATCTCAGTTCAAATCGGCTAAGGTAAAACACGTTAAAGCCGACGTGCTTGAAGGTTTAACTACTTTTACTGAAAGTTCATTTGATGTGGTGATTTCCGATCCTCCGGCTTTTGTTAAAAACAAACGAGATCTGGAAACCGGCATGCATGGTTACATGAAATTAAATCAGCAGGCGTTTCGGATGGCGGCTCATAGCGGATTAGTGATTTCATGTACCTGTTCGGGATTAGTTCAGATGACGGATTTCAAAGCTTCGTTGCGTAAAGCGGTCACGCGTTCCGGAAAGAAATCTAAAATAGTTTGTGAAGGTGGTCTTGGTTGGGATCACCCTCAGTTGGTGCAATTTCCTGAGGGCCAGTATTTGAAAATGATTATGAGTTCTGTCGAATAAATAAGAAAAAAGGAAGTGGGATACACTTCCTTTTTCTTAGAGTCCCTATTGGAAAAAACTATTTCACGACAGATTTTTTACCAACACACTCATAATTAATTTGCCATTCTTTAACTTGAGTCGTCGACACTTTAGCCGTTGTTGATTGGGAAGGATCCTTTCCTCCGGCCATAACGGGCATGCCGAAGAATGAACCAACCTGTTCTGATTCTTCTCCTTTATGTTGCGCCGTATTTGCGTTCGTGGTCGATTCCTGTCCGATCACGACTTCACCTTCTTCTAAAACACGGATAGGAATTTTACCGCAGTTAGCTTTCATCATCGTGTCGGCTTTTGTACGATCTTCGTCGCGATGTTCAGGTTTTAAGGCGATCGTTCCGCTGGTTTGAGGTTTCTTCTTCACATCACGCGCGTAAGGCTGATAAGGCATTGTCTGACATGACGTGATTACGGATATAATCAGAGTAAGCAATATTAAGTTTTTCATTTTTTATCCTTTAATTTTAGAGTTCAATTGAATAGCCGACTTGAACATTAATTCCGGCAATTACGCCGCTATCTTCTTTTGAGTATTTATTCAATCCGTAATTGTAAGTAAGATCTGTGCTCAGTCGTCCACCCATGGCGACTTGCCAATCAGCACCACCACCGAAATGAGCTAAATAAGTCATCGAATTGAGATCAGATTTAACATCACCAGATCCTACGACTGAATCTAGTTTTGCTGACATAACATATGATGGTGTAATACCAGCTTTAGCGAACCAATGTGTACCTTGCGATGCGGGCTGATTAAAATTATAAATAGCTCGTAGTGGAATAGCTAAATAGTTAATTTTAAGCGTCGCGTATTCTATTTCAAACATACCAAAGGTTTCAGAAAGTTTAGCTTGCGCTTCGAAATATTCCAAGCCGGTTTCAAATACGAAATCGCTGTCAACGGGTAGTTGTACTAACGCCGCAACCGAACTTCCGCTTTTAGCTTTGAAGTCGCTATTCGATCCTTGGATGTTGAAGTAGGTGAAGCCTACGGTGGGAATCAGCTTCAATCTGTC
>JACMMZ010000027.1 GCA_014378775.1 Pseudobdellovibrionaceae bacterium | reverse complement strand
TAACGCATTTATAAAAATAAGACTCATTTTAAGCATGGCGATCCTTTTGTTTTGCGCGATTTCGGCTTGTGGTGCACCCTCAACAGTATGGTAAATAAATCATTGTTAGCAACCTTATTATTCTTCTTTTTAGGAGCCACTTTTATGAACTCAAGTGAAGCCGATGCAAAAACAAATTCGACAAAACCAACTTATGAAACTGCTATTTTAGCCGGAGGATGTTTTTGGGGAGTGGAAGATCTTTTCCGCGCGGAAAAAGGTGTCATCAGCACGGTTGTCGGCTACACCGGCGGAACAGCGGAAAAAGCAAAGTATGAATTTGTCCACAAAGGTGATACCGGACATGCCGAATCGATCAAAATTACTTTTGATCCCGCCGTTATTTCCTACAAAAAGCTTTTGTTATTTTTCTTTACGATCCATGACCCTACGACGATCAATCAGCAAGGAAACGACAAAGGTTCACAGTACCGATCGGAAATATTTTATCTAACCGACGCCCAGAAAAAAGATGCCGAAGAAATAATAGCGCGAGTTGATAAATCAAAAAAATGGAAAAATCCAGTCGTCACAGCAGTTTCTAAATCTGGTGAATTTTATTCGGCCGAAGAATACCACCAGAAGTATTTGGTTAAAAACCCTGGTGGCTACACCTGCCATTATAATCGCAAATTAGAATTTTAATTTCAGATGCCTACCCTAAAATGGGACGCCGTTTTTGGGGTATAGTCAAATTTCGTCCTATAATGACAATTCTTCAGATATTTCGATAGCTTCTGTGCGTTCTTCGCCCGGTGTGACCGATACCCCACCGAATCCTAATGACGATAACACAAACTGTGATTGTAAAATTGAACCGAGTAAATTGGGGAATTGATTCACTTGGCCTGAAGCGATCCAAAGATTATTAATTTTCGCGACGGTGCCATTTGAGTTTAATTTAAGTTCCCCCGAAGATAAAGCCGGAGTCATAAATAATCGCTCAGCTTTAATAGCGTCTGCCATTTCAGGAAAAGCGCGCTTGATCTGACGCTTCATCTTTTTCAAGACTTCGCCGATATTTTCGGTCTCTTCCGAAGTTTCAAGATCAATGAACGCCATCCACTGACTGATCTGCAGGTTCACATCGACTTGTGGCTGCATAAAACGACCGACACAGGGACCAATGGAATCATTGGTGGTGCCTTCAAGGACAAACAGATTGTGCTTTTCAACGGCGTGACCTTCATGAAGTAAATCCAAACAAAGACCCACCCAGGTCGTATCTTTTTTGAGTTTTGTTTTAGCCCTTGGACTCAAGGCTTCATCGGTCAACAGCACTGATAGATCGCGGACTGTGCCGGCGAAAATAAAATTCTTCGCATGATATTCTTTAGATCCATTAACTACCACATGAGTTAAAACATCGTCCGTAAATCTGAAGCCCGTCATAAAACTTTTCGTTATAGTTTCGCCTTGATATTTTTCTTTGAGCAGTTCGACAATTTTATAAACAGGTAATGTCAGCGTGATTTCTTTTTGATTTAAGAAATATGAAATTTCATTATAAAATTCTGGCGGGTTATCTCCAAAACCCACAAAGGCTTTAAAGCCACTGGCATCATAAGTTTCTGGATTATTGTCGCTGATGGATTGAATCAGCTTAAGTCCTAATTCGTTTTCTAAATTCTTTAAGGCTTGTTCAGCCAAGGGACTTCCCGGGTAAAAACGCAGCCCATTATCACTGGTGAAATTATTATTTTGGTATTTGACCGCAGCTGGCTTGTTCGATCCACCTTGGGTGGATTCTGATTCGATCAGTAAAATGTTTTTAGTTTCCTGAGAAATTTTTGAAGCGACTGAAATTCCCGAAAGTCCGCTGCCGATAACGATGTAATCATAGATGTGCATAATTTAAGTACCTCATGTATTACGATTAAAAAAGATCGTCCCACATGCAAGTAAAACTATTTATTAATTGCAGTAACGCATTTGATCACAATCCGCAGAACAAAGCGGATCGGCGCTTTCAAAGACTCGTGCTCGTCGATAAAGCACGCAATTCGAGGAGAGTATTTATAATAATAAAAAATAAATTGGCGTCCCATTGGGGTTTCCCGCAAATTCAAATCACGAAATTCACGTAAGATTTGGACTTCTGGCGCCACTGGAGACTCAAACGCCGCCGTCGCAATAAAACATCGCGACTTAACATTACCCGCTTTAGAAATCATATTCTTGATGACGTCAGGATGACGACAGGTTTTCTGAAAAGCTTTGGCTCTTTTCATTAAATCTATAAATAAAGGCGTATACGCCGCAAAACGAGCCAGTTTTTCCGCGGCTTTTTTTTGACGATCAAGAAAAACGTCGCTCGTATCGTAAATGCGAACAAGATCCCAGTAAACGCCAGATAAAATAGCCAGTTCAGTGGTTCGAGCACTTTCCTTTAACATTTCCGGAGTTAATCCGTTCGGACCACATTCGTAAATCATTTCTAAAATTTTGAGATATTTTTCGTAAACAACAGCCGCTTCACCGTACAAATTTTTCTTAACTAAAAAATTTCCTTTTTTGATCAGCACCACACGGTAGTTCCACAAGTTTTGCTTGTATTGCTCTCGCGCTTTTTCATGCGCCAGGACTCGGCTCCCGGAAGATTTCGGTTTGGTGTTTGTATCTGCCACACTTAATTATTTTACAACAAACTAGTCGGGTCAACATCAACTATGACTCGGACTTGACTAGGTATCCACTTTTCATCGGCCAGCATTTGTCGTGTTAGCGCGTTGAGTGCTTTAGGCTGAGCTCCTTTGATAATAATGTGAAGTCGGTACTGATTTTTGAGCTTTGCTAAAGGCGCAAAAGCTGGACCTAAAACCTCGACCCCGGAAAAATGAGATTCGTACTTTTGAATCAAAGTGGTTAAGCGTGATTTCACTGTCTGCGCCGTGGATTGAGCTAAATCGGAGGTCATGGATTGAATACGAAACACAATCATTTTTTGAAACGGTGGATAATGGAGTGGTTCACGACACCGCAATTCATGTTCAGCAAAACCAAGATAATCATGATTTTGCGCGTAGATTAAAGAATCATGTGTGGTGTTGTAAGTTTGAACCACAACTAGCCCGACTTCTCCGGTATTTTGATCGACATGACGACCGGAGCGCCCGCTCATCTGGGAAATTAATTGAAAACTTTTTTCCGTAGCCCGAAAATCCGGAAGATTAAATCCAACATCGGCTAAAACTAATCCCACTAAATTTAATTTCGCAAAATCCAGTCCCTTGGCGATCATTTGAGTTCCCACCAAAATATCAATTTCTTGATTTTCCATGTTGGTGATTAACTCTTCCATTTCGGCACGACTTTGAATTTCATCGCGGTCGGCTCGCGCTAAGCGCGCCTGGGGAAAAAGAATTTTCAAATCCTCTTCAACTTTTTCAGTACCTAATCCCATTGGTGATAATTCACCTTCAGCACAATCAGGACATTTTAATTTATACATTTCGTGATAATCACAGTAATGACAAACAAGATGTTG
>JACMMZ010000026.1 GCA_014378775.1 Pseudobdellovibrionaceae bacterium | reverse complement strand
CTAGACTGTCTTAAAATGAGACAACTTTGAGATCATAGATCTACAACTGGATAAAATAAAATCGATATCTTTTCTTTCGAGATAAAGGGGGTAAACAGCTATCATCACCAACGAAAACGGCATAAGGCTTAATAAAAAACCAATCATTAAATGAAAAAAGACGCCTAATGAAAGATAAATATATCTGCCCGTCTTGAACAACATCATGGCCGGAAAATAAACTTCAAATAACAATGTAATAAAAGTTCCTACCGCAAAAATGAGAGGAAAGTGTCTTAAAAAGATGAAGTCATAATTCACGAATTGGGGATTAGCAAAAACGGTCCAAAGCGCTGTCCCGTCCCACCAAGTAGATCCCTTTAGTTTTTCAAATCCCGTGTACATGTAAATCACGGCCAACTGAAACTGCATCAGTCTTAAAAAAACCGAAGATACCATCATCGAAAAACTATTTTCACTGATCTGTGGGGTTTTGATGTTTTTATTAAAAAATCTTTTGATCGAATACGCTTCATGACAGTATGTGAACGAAAGATAAAATAAAAATAGTGTTCCGATCAAATCGGCTCCAAACAGCATGGAATAATTTCGATTGATAAATCCCTGAGAAATAATCCAAGTGATTAGCATCAAAATCCGATTGGATAATCCAAAAGTCGCCATCAACAGCAAAATGATCAAACCAAAATGAACGTACGGAGCTGCCACGTCTGGCCAGAAAAAATATTGAAAGGCTGGACGATAAAATTCTGGATAAATCAAAAGGGCTTTTTCCCGCGGGATTATAGATTCTAATCCGTACTGATCCATATTGAATTGTCGTGAACAGGCTAAAAATAACAAAGTTCCGCATAAAATAATCCGGGTTAATCCTAATTGCTCAAAGGAAATATTTTTAAACAGGAAATCATTTATTTTTTTTGCGGCAGCTAAGAAGCTTTTACTGACAAGAGAAAACATTTTGATTGATCTCCTCTTGTTTAATCAGATCATTGTATTCCGATTCAATTAAAGTCGATGCGACTTCTAAACTGGGAATACGATTGAAAAGCACATCAGTTTGAATCCGCGTCGCTCCGGGATTTTTTTTGCAGAGCCAGGGAATGAGATATTCACCAAGTCGTGATGGTGATGAAGCATAAAACCTCATCACGTAAGAAAGTCTTCGAATGTGCACGCGGAAATCATCATTAGTTTCTTCCGGCGGAAAAAGGCTTTGCACGGATTCTTTTATGGCGTTTCCATATTCGTCTTCGAAATG
Organism: Pseudobdellovibrionaceae bacterium; assembly: GCA_014378775.1. GTDB lineage: Bacteria > Bdellovibrionota > Bdellovibrionia > Bdellovibrionales > Bdellovibrionaceae > Pseudobdellovibrio. The sequence continues at coordinate 3,724 of JACMMZ010000026.1, read as the reverse complement.
AACGATGTAACGAAGATACATCGTATGCGCGGGATCAGGGGAAAAAAAATTCCAGGTGGTATTAAGACCGACTTGGTTTGCTACGGGAGTAAAAAAATGACCCAAATATCGTCCAAGAAAAGACGATCCGTTCCCTAGCACGATCATCATCGATGTAAAATAGACAAAAACAAAAGCCAAAAAGACTTTTTTAAAGAGCTTCATCAGCCTCATCATAAAATGGAAGTTCATCGTGAAGGTGCACGGCATCCGTATCTGATTCTGATTCAGTGACTTCAACTATTTCCTGCGGCATTTCAAATTTAGCCAACCAATTTTTATCGCGGTTAGAAACGGCTTCACCCACAATCAACGCATCACGAATATCCTGAGCCCGATCATTATCTTTTTTCAATTTTTGGCGCAATTTTTCCTGTTCAAAAAAATCAGATGAGGTCGAAATTTCAGATAGTTCAGTTTCAATTTTATTTAATTCCTCTTCGCCCTGAGAATAACTGGTATCGGTGATGTGTTCTGACATCGAATCAGTTACCATGGACAAAGTGGGCTTGGCTTCTTCTTCGGTGATGCCTTCAGGTAATAATTCATCAATTTGGGATAAGGTCGGTAATTCTTTGATGTTTCTTAATCCAAAAATTTCCAAAAACCGACGAGTGGTTCCGTACTGCATCGGACGACCCGGCAAATTTTCGGCCTTACCTTCGAAAGTACAAAGCCCTTTTTCCATCAAGGCGCGGAGTAAATGTCCTGATTCCACACCGCGGATTTGATCGATTTCAGATTTAATCACGGGCTGCTTATAAGCCACGATCGATAATGTTTCTAAAGCCGGTCCCGATAATTTAAAAGGTCGAGCCTTAACGGTGCCCTTGAGAAAATTCATATTATCAATTTTTGTTCTGAGTTGAAATCCACCGGTGATTTCTTCTAAGGTAATTCCTCGTCGGCCGCCGGCATATTCAACTGCAAGATTGTCTAATAATTTACGAACGTGATTCTTTTTGATGTTTGTACCTTTAAAGACTTCTGTGATTGAAGCTAAACTGACTGGACGGTCGCTGGCGAACAAAATACTTTCCACGATGCTTTCGGCTCGTTCGTCTTCAATAAAATTAATTTCATCGATTCCAGCCGTTTCAAATCCGGCTAATTCAGTATCTTCTAGATCAATTTGTTGGGCTGTCTCCAGATTGACTTCCGGTAAAAAACCTTCGATCTCTTCTTCTTCTTGTAAAAAAATGACTGAATCGACCGAGATATCGGTCACCTTCATTTCGGTTTCAATTTTTTTCTTTTTATTTTTTACCATATATTCCTATGCCTCTTCTTCGGCTTCTGCCGCAAAGATTTCTTCATCAGTGGCCATGTCTTGCGCGATTATTGTTTCAGTTGCGTCAGTTAAAATCGTATCATTTAAATTTTCTGATAATTCAAACTGGGTATCATTTTCAATCTCGTTGACTTCTTCTTCCGTTAACACGTTGCTGTTTTTTTGCATCAAATCAAGCCGGGTACTATCTGCATTGATGTTATCGTAATTTTCAGCTTTTGAAACCACGTCGTCATCGATGACTTTTTTGGTGGTGATATAAATTTCGCCGTAATTTTCAGTCTGATAAATCGAAACGAGCTCCATTTTACCTAATTCTAATAATGATAAAAAAGTGATCAAAATATTTCGAGATTTTTCTTTGATGTCGGTAATTGTGTCGTTAAATAATTCGGACATAGATACTTGCTGTCCGATAATCAACTTATGTTTCATTTCCATTATTCGGTGAGCAATCGATTGCAGCTTCACGTTCACTTTATGCACGCGCTTATACATGGATTTCATGGTTTTTCGGAAAGATCCGATCAGGGAAAACAATGCATTTTCTTCCAATTCAATTTCATCATCGTTGACTTCAATTTTTTCTCTGAAACCGCGAGCCCACAGATCACGATTTAGCAGTGGTCGCTCGTAAAGAGATTTCGCGGCCTCTTTGTATTTTTCGTATTCAAGAAGTTTTTGGACCAGCACTTTACGAGGATCTTCTTGATCCATGATCTCGCCGTTTTCGTCGTACTGTGGTAATAACATTTTTGATTTGATATGGATCAAAGTCGAAGCCATCGCGATGAAGTCACCGGCCACTTCGATGTCGAATTCTTTCATTAATTTGATGTAATCTAGATACTGTTTGGTTATTTCGACCACGTTGATATTAAAAATATCCATCTCTTCTTTACGGATAAGGTAAAGAAGTAAATCCAACGGTCCTTCAAATTGTTGCAGCTGAACGCGTATACTCATCGCAAACCCATCTTTCTCGCATCCATACGAGTTGTTATGCATCCAGCAGAAATTATTGAAGCAAGCGTCGTCTGTTTATTCAACCATTCTTTGAACATGGCACAAAGATGAGCATCCCGAAAATACATCATCATAAAATAGAATTTCCCACGCCCACAAATCCCATAAGCAGGCCGAAAATATAAAAAACGGGAATCCGAAGAACACTCAGGGCCCCAGAAATCAAAAGCACCATCAGCACCAGTGATGTCATCTGTTCATTTTGTTCCAGTTTATAATTTATGCTGGCCGGTAAAAACCGGGCTAGAACTTTACCTCCATCGAGTGGATGTAAAGGAATGATGTTAAAAACCGCTAAAAATAAATTGGTGAGAATAAACATCTGAAGCATCTGCGAAATGGTTTGGTGGTATTCTATCAGAACTGGAGATCTAACGAGGAAAAACAACACCACGGCTGAGACCACCGCTAACAAGATATTCGACATCGGACCAGCCAGCGCAATCCAAAACATATCGGTACGGACATTTTTTAAATTTCTGGTGTCGACTGGAACCGGTTTGGCCCAGCCAAAAAATAAAGGAATTCCAAAGACAATGGATGAAATAGGTAAAATGAAGGTTCCTAAAATATCCGCATGAGCCAATGGATTAAGCGTCAAGCGCCCCATTCTTTCGGCGGTGTTATCGCCGCGCCATTTGGCGACGAGCCCATGGGCGAACTCGTGAAAACAAAGCGCGAACAAAAAAGGAACAAAAAATAAACCTAATTTTCCGCCAATTGATACAATATCCATATTTTCAGACCATCCTTGATGTGTAAGTTAATCGTCACCAATCACTGGACTCTTGTCGAGTAAAAGTTAGCCGCAAATAATACTTTGCGTTACTTGAACTATTAAGCCAAGCGCCGTAATGTGTTCTCGTTAAATAAAACGTAGTGAAAAATTCAAGGAGATTTTATGACAGTGGAAAATTCCCGTCCCGCTTTAACCATGTGGTCTGAAGATGAAATAGCTTTTCGTGACGCTGTTCGAAGCTTTGTCGAAGCTGAAATTAAACCTCATGTGAGTCAAATGGATGAAGCGGCTCAAATGAAACCAGAAATCGTCGGAAAATTATTTGAAATGGGATTGATGGGAATTGAAGCGCCAGAAAATTTTGGCGGAGCCGGATCCACCTTTACCATGGCTTGTATTGCGATTGAAGAAATTGCGCGCGTGGATGGATCTGTTTCCGTTTTATGCGATGTTCAAAATACTTTAGTCATTAATGCAGTCATCAAATATGGAAATGACGCGATTAAAGAAAAATATTTACCAAAATTAGCCAAAAACTGGGTGGGGGCTTATTGCTTATCTGAATCCTCATCAGGATCAGACGCTTTTGCTTTGAAATGTCGTGCCGAGAAAAAAGATGGTAAGTGGAT
>JACMMZ010000202.1 GCA_014378775.1 Pseudobdellovibrionaceae bacterium | reverse complement strand
GAAAACTGATTGCTTTGGCTATCATGCAAAAAGAACTTAAAGAGATCGCGGTTTTTTCATCGATGAATCAAAACGACGGCATGATGAGAATTCAAGTCTGCGGATCGGCCACCGGGAATTATAACGTGTACGAGATTTTAGAATCTGATTTAGAAAAAGCCCAAACTTATGGGTTTAAGCTTTGGAACAAGTAAAACCTCATCCACAGACTTTTTGTAACATAATATAACTTATCGGATGTTTTACCTATAAGGCTAACGGGGCAACACCTGCGACTGCTAAGGCTTGATTGAGAAGGTTCAGACTTTCTTTGTAGGCTTCAAGACTTACAGACGCATTCGGAATGTTGAGAATATAGTCATATGGAATTCTTACTGTTGTGCCGTTTGTCGATGAAAATTCATGTATGAATGGTTTAATGGATTTTAATAAAATTATGTCCGCAGAGGTCAGTTTTTTTGTCAAAATCCTTTGGATAATGTGATTTTTGGGTAGCCATTTTTGCACCCCACTTGCTTTGAAATTTGCCAGCAAAAGTGTTTGGTATTTCACATAGGTTTCGCTCCAAGATGGATCAACCTCAGATATTTTTCTTGCAGTGACTAAATGCTTATGGTCGATCACGCTCAACCAGCTATCCTGCAAAGTTTGAATAGCATCGATATTCAAACTTTGTAACTTTTGAATAGTCTCAGTCGAAAAATCCTTAACTTTCTCTGATTGGTTGGGTCCATTATCCTGCTTAATCGTCACGATTGGTGACGCGACTTTGAAGGCTGTCACGCCGTCCCCGAAATAACTACTATCATAAGGATTGGTTGAAACGTAAAAACCTTTACCAAACTTCTGCGGCGGATCTTGAATCATTTCCTGCAAGAGATCTTTATCAATACCATTGTTCGCGAGATAGCTTTTTTGATAATCTAAAGGCCCCCATTGATATAATAACGAAACGATCTTTACCGCAATTTCTCCTAAGATCTTTCCGTCATCTCTAACTAAGAGAATTCTACCGAATTGGTCGGTAGTCAGTTCCAGACCTTCAGCGGCTAGTTTTTCTTTTGATATATAATCACGTGGATTGGTGGAGATTTTTGGCGTGGTTTCAAATAATTTTGAACAGAGTCCAGCACTGAATGCCGTTGATGCAGAAAATAAGAATAATGTCAAAATTGAAAAGGCTAGCCATTTGATTTTCATAACCAAATAAAATGCAAATCATGAACTCATATTAATTCTATTTTGTTAGACTTGGTGATTAACACAGTGTCGATCTTTTTGACACTGATGTTTGGAACTTACAGTTCTTGCAGCCAGCCTAATTTATCTTCGATATGGCCGTATTGAATTCCGACCAATTCATCATAGATTCTTTGGGATAATTCGCCTTTTTGGCCGTTGGCTGAAAGTTTGATTTTCCAGTCTTTTGAAGCCAGCTCTTGGATGGGTGTAATGACTGCGGCCGTTCCGGTTCCGAAAGCTTCTTTTAAAGTTCCCTTATTTTTTGCGGCAATAACTTCCGAGATTTTTAATTTGCGTTCTACGATCGGTAAATTCCAAGATTTCAAAAGATCAATCACGCTTCGTCGAACTCCGCCACTCAAGATTGTTCCATCTAAGCTCGGCGTTACGATTTCATTTTCAAAAACAAAAAACACGTTCATGGTTCCGACTTCTTCGATGTGTTCTCGTGAATAATCAAGCCACAGGACTTGTGCATATCCTTTTTTCTTGGCTTCTAGGGCGGCTTTCAAGCTAGAGGCGTAATTAGCCCCGGCTTTGGTGGCGCCTAAACCGCCCGGGGCAGCTCGAAGATATTCGGTTTCAACCCAAATGTTAATGGCGGAGGCGCCTTCGGCATAATAAGATGATACCGGGGATAAAATGGCGAAAAATAATATTTCTTCCGATGGTCTAACGCCTAAAAAAGCTTCGGTTCCGATCAGCGTCGGACGAATATATAAAGATCCCGGCTGTTCTGGAATCCAGTCTTTATCTATTTTAACTAATTCTTTGATGCCGTTTAAAAATAAATCTTCAGGCGGAGCTTCCATACAAAGTCGATCAGCGCCGGCCACCATGCGTTTCCAATTAAATTCGGGTCTAAATAAAACAATTTTTCCATTTTTTTGTCGAAAGGCTTTCATGCCTTCAAATAAAGCCTGTCCGTAATGAAGAACACTGGCTCCGGGATCAATTTCAAAAGGTTTGTACGGACGAATGCCCGCATCAAACCAGCCTTTTTGCGTGGTGAATTTGGCGGTTAGCATATGATCGGTAAAATACTTACCAAAACCCAAAGTATTCACATCAGGCTTTGCTTTAAGGTGCGTGCTTTTTTCAATAGTTATCGGGATCATTTTCATGGAGAGATCAGAACATAAATCATTTAAAAAAACGAGTTATTTAACCACTCCCCTATTGAATAGTGCTAAAAAATGATCTTCTTTTAATCAAATCTTACGATTACGTGCCATCACTTTTTTAGTTAGATCATCTACGGTGCCTAACAAAGATGAAAATGGTAAACCTTTATGCCAGTGATTATAAAAACAAAAATGCGTGACCGCGGGAAGTTTAATTTCATCTAACGGAAGACTGGTGCAAATCACCACCGGAATTTGTCGGATCGGCTGACCGGGACGATCATTTTTACGGAGTAAAATATCGGCTGCTTCTAAAAATTCAGAACCTTTCATGTATGGCAAATTCCAATCTAAAACAAGCAGATCATAACGCTGATTTAAAATAACTTTCAACGCCTCATTTGGAATTCCAAAATAATCGACGGAACAACCACGCGTTTTAAGGATTGTTTTTAAAACTAATGATGAAACAGGATCATCTTCAACGATCAAGGTTTTGAGTTCATGGCCTTCGTTTTTAGCCGGCTCACTGCTGACAGCCGTGTAATAATCGTATTCGTCGGTGTGATCAAAATGAAAAGGTTCTACTCGAGCTTGTTGACCGTGAATTTCGAGATCCTGTGCAAATTGCGCCAAGCCCACTTCGATCACTTTATCTAAAGTGGTTTCAATTTTTTTCGTGGCTAAATGTCCGCGTGTGTAGCGCATAGATAAATTAAAACTCCAAACAGTATCTTCTAATTTTACGATATTGAGATTGATCTGCGAATGATCCGGCAAGCACTTAAGTTCGCTCTCTAATTTCTTTTTAATCTTGTACCGGTTATCTTCGCTTAAGGTAAAGTTTGGCGTGGTTAAATTGAGGTCTAAGTTTGTTTTCATCATAAAAGCTCCGTCATTTTTTAGTTAAAAGGTCTCGTCTTACAGGACCTATCGGGTCTGGGTTGTTACGAACTTGTGAAAAGTAACTAAATTTTCTTAAGATAATCGCCCACTGATTCCTTAGGCCTAATGTCGAGGTATCTCCCCGTGGTAGCAATGGATTCGTGACCTAATGATCGCTGCACCACGTGCACCGGAGCGCCGGCTTCAATGGCATGAGTCGCGCTGGTATGACGTAGCCAATGCGGAGAGGGTTTAACATCAAGTCCCGCTGATACGGCCGAAGCCTTTACAATACGAAAAATCTGGCTGTGATTCAGTCGAGTCCGGGTGAAATCACCGATGCCAAAATCCACCCGGCGCTCATTGGTAAACAAGAAATCCTGGGTGTTTAGATCGATTACGTAATCTAAAATATCATTTTTAAGATGTACTGGGATGTGTATAGATCTGACCTTACGACCTTTACCAACCACCTGCATCACCATCTCGGATCCAGCGGAGGTGTAATTTGAACTCTGAAATGACGAAACTTTTAACTGCGTTAATTCATCCACTCGAATTCCAGTGAAATAAAGAATCTTCAGGATTATTTGATTGCGCTCGTTTTTTTCACAATGAATCATGCGTTCGATCTGTTCGCGAGATAAAACTTTGGAATGAAGTCTGTCCGGTGTTTTTAGGTTTTCCAAAGCTAACGAAGGATTTTTTTCTAAATAACCAGTTTTCATGGCAAACGAAAATAAGGATCTTAAAGCATTCTTGTAAGTATTGCGGGTTGAATCAGAGAATTGTTTATAACTTTTTAAAAAAAGCACCAAATGCGTGATCCGCGTCGTGCTTAAGTTTAAGCTGGGGTAGAATTCATAAAATTCTTTCACCACCCGCTTGTAATAAATCTGAGTCTTTGGACCTTTTTGATAAACCCACGAAGCAATCAGGGTCATGTCTTCCAGATTATTAAACAGAGTTTTTTCTTTTGAGATGAAATTAATAGAAAATTTTTGTAAATCCTTGGTGCTCATTTTAATAGTGTAAGTCAAACGCACGAATAGTCACCTAATAATGCGTTCGACACCTCTCAATATTTTGATTGAATTAAATGGAAGATTTGGAAGAATTTGCCATGATGATTTCATGAAAAAAATTTCGATGCATACTTTGAGCTTTCCGATTGTCATAAAAAGAGTGGTCGATGACCTTGTTTTATCTGTTCCCGATCTGGGGGTTTTCAGAAATGTGCCGATCACGCGTGAGAAAATAACGGTCGAATCTTCCAAATCTTCCACAGCTCTAATTTCAGAAGTTTTTAAACATCAAATTATGAATGAGATCGAAAAGCTTTGGTGCCTGACCGAAACTCATCGCACTGAGAAGAAATGGCAGCCGACTCCTTCGAACTTTAAACAAAGTATTCAAGCCGGCGAAGAAGATTACTCGCTTCCAGAATTTACCAAAAAATTAAATGAATTTATTTCTGTTTCTGAAAATACCGTGCGCCGAGAAATCAGTCGCGGGAATTTAAGATGTTATCAAACCGAAGGCGGACATCGCCGCATTCCTATCAGTGAATTGAGAATTTATTTAGAACGATTAAAATCTCGTGATCAAAATCAGGAAATCTAAGAAGCTTTTTTGTTTGGTGAATGATCAACTTTGGATCGGACCAAAATTAAATTGCGTTTCAGACGTTGTTTATAAAAATAGGCGCTGATCAAAGTAGTCACGATCAGGCCAAAACCAACCCAGGTCAGGATCATACTGGGTTCAACTTGTTTAATTATTTGGGCGTAGCTCGGAAGGCTTAGAACTAGGATAACCTGGAAAACCGTGATCTGCGCTAACTTCTTTTGGACTCTTTTTTCAATTTCAAAATGGCTCATAAATTTAATCTAAATTATTACCGTGTAAGGGACCATCAATTTGATCCCGCCCAGGCCATTACTAGACTGTTACTCTTTAAGCACAGGCTTTATTTGTACCATTCGTTTGATTGATATTCCGCATAGACGAGATGAGGTAAAGTCATTAAACTGATCAGGATGAATTTTGATAACGTGTGTCCCCATTATCTCCAAAATTGCGGTGGTTGTACTCATTGGAATTTGGACTACAATTCAGAGGTCCAGCTTAAAAAAGATGACCTCAAAACTAAGCTCAATTCCACTATTGAGATTCGTGTCAAACATCCTACACATTTCAATTTAAGAACTCGTTTTGATTTCACTATTGCAGATCAAATCATAGGTCTTTACAGCAAAAATCGCGAATTAATTGATCTTAACAGTTGTCCGATTCTTCATCCAGAACTTGAAAAGGCTTTCCAAACACTTCGTGAATTCATCGCAAAACATCCACTCGGGGTCGCAAAAGGATCGATGAGAATTCGCGTCAATCACGATCTTCAGAAATGGGGCTTGTGGATTGATTTTTCTAATCTCGACATAAAACGATTGCTTGAAGAAAAAAAGATTCTGACTTTATTATCCGAAAAATTTATTATCGAAATCGGACAAAAGAAGAAACGTCTTGATCTCAATTCTTTTAATTTGGATCAATTAAAGTTAGCCGACCCAATACCTGAGAATTGGTTTAGCACTTTCGGTGAAGAATTATTATGTTCAGTTTCAAGCTTTACTCAACCGAATCCCGTCACTGCTGACTTGTTGACGCTAGAAATATTAAACTGGGTAAAGCAAACCGAGCCAGAGCGTGTAATCGAATACGGATCAGGCATCGGACAGTACAGTCTGCCAATTTTAAAATTAGGGCTTAATTTAGATATATTTGAAGCGGATCTGATCGCGGTTGAATACTTGAAATTAAATACCCAAAAATACAATTCGAAACTGACTCTCAACGAAATTTCCCGTTTAAATTTAAAAACTGAGAAAACTTTAGCCCTAGTTAACCCACCCAGATCGGGCTTACAGAAATTCACTCAAAATCTGATCGATTCAAATGCTGATCACATTATTTATATTTCGTGTTTTCCGGACAGTTT